>NZ_DATBQK010000056.1:0-32827 GCF_036560865.1 Rudaea sp. | reverse complement strand
TCCAATGACGACCGTGACGTTCGCGAGCGTGAAATCCGGCGTCGAATGGCCTTCGATCGGGTCACTGATCGGCGTGCCGTTCACGTCTCGCCCGCACCTTCGTCAGACATGCCCCGCGTAGCCCGCGAGGTTGGCGATGCTCGCGCCGACCAGCGCCGCGGCGGCTTCCCAGCGCTGCTCGAGCGGGGTCTCGAACAGGATCTCGTCGCTCGAATGCGTCGTGAGCCAGCTGTTTTCCTTGAGTTCCGCCTCGATCTGTCCCGCGCCCCAGCCGGCGTAGCCGAGCGCGACGAGCGCGCTGGCCGGGCCGCGCCCCTCGGCGATCGCAACGAGCACGTCGCGCGAGGTCGTCACGCAGAGCGCGTCGGACACCTGGTACGACGACTCCCAGCTGCCGTGCGGCTTGTGCAGGACGAAGCCGCGCTCGGGTTGCACCGGGCCGCCGATCAGCACTGGCGCATCCTCGACCTCGGCCAGGTCGGATTTCAGGCCCATCTGCGCGAGCACGTCGCCGAGCCGGTATTCGGACAGGCGATTGATCACAATGCCCATTGCGCCATCCTCGTTGTGTTGGCACATGAAAGCCACACTGCGCACGAAACTCGGATCGCGCATATTCGGCATGGCGATGAGGAAATGATTGGTCAGCGCGGTCATTTCGTGCATGCGCGGATTGTACAGGAGCAAGGGCCGAGGGCTTTTCAAAAGCAGGGCTGAGGGCTGAGGGCTGAGGGCTAAAAGCATCCGGCATGTAAGCGCACTGCTTTTCCGCCCTCAGCCCTAGGCCCTCAGCCCTAGCCTTCAATCAATGCGTCTTCAACACGTCGCCCGGCTGAAACTCCCAGGTGCGCGTGATGTACAACTCGTCGTAGTCGGCATTCTTCGGCACCGGCGGAAACGGCGCCGAGAGCTGAACGATGCGGATCGCCGCGTCGTCGAGCAGCCGGTAGCCGCTCGACTGGATGATGTCGACGCTGAGCAGCGAGCCGTCGTGCCTGATCCCGGCGGTCAGCATCAGGATCAGGGTCTTGTTGTCCTGCAACTGGCGCCGGCGCGCCTCGTCGGGATAGTTGAGGTTGCCGATGCGCTCGATGCGCGCGACCCAGGCTGCCTGGTACGCCGCATCCGCGGCTTCCCGGGTATTGGCCGAGATGAATTTCTTCTTTGGCCGTTTCGCATAAGTCTGCGATTCGCGCTGCAGTTCGTCGGCGAGGCGCGCCATTTCAATGCGCTTCTCGGTCAGCGCGCGCGGATTGGGTTGCGGCGTATCCGGTTGTTCGGGCCGCTCGACCTGGGTGCGCACGGCGAACGTGGATTTTTTTTGCGTCAACAATTCGCGCTCGCCCGGCGTCTGCGGGATTTTCTGGCCGGTTTCCACCGGCATCGGCGCGATGCCCGGCGTCGGCTTGGGCAACGGCGCGGAGACCGCTTCGGTCGGACGCAGCGCCTTTTCGCTGTTGCCGCCGCCGCTGTTGTTGGCTTGCGCGAGAAAATCCGCATGGTCGGGTCTTTGCCCGGTCGCCGATTGCACCAGGATCACGTCCAGCGCGGGCAGGCGTGCCGCGGGCTTGACGTACTCGAACGTGAGTCCGAGCGCGAGCACCGCATGCGCGATCACCGAAAACAGCAGGGTCACGCTGAGGCGTTCGCCGGCGCCGACGGCAGCGCGCGAACTCACCGAGTTGCGGTCCGTGCCGCCGAGCGCTCGATCGCATCGAATAGCTGGCCTGCGATATTCAGCCCGAACTGCGCGTCGAGCTCGCGGATGCAGGTCGGCGACGTCACGTTGACTTCGGTAAGCCAGTCGCCTATCACGTCGAGGCCGACAAAGCGCATACCCCGCGCGACCAACTCAGGTCCGACCTGCGCGGCGATCCAGCGATCACGCGCGGACAGGGGCACGCCGACGCCCTTGCCGCCGCGCGCGAGATTGCCGCGGAACTCGTCGCCCTGCGGCATGCGCGCGAGCGCGTACGGCACGGGCGTGCCGTCGATCAAAAGTATACGTTTATCCCCGGCACTGATTTCCGGGATGAATTTCTGCGCGAGCGCGAACGCCTGACCTTCGCCGGTCAGGGTTTCGAGAATCACGTTGAGGTTGGGATCCTCGCCGGAACTCAGGAAAATACTGCGTCCGCCCATGCCGTCGAGCGGCTTGAGCACAACCTTGCCGTGTTCGTGGGCGAAGCGCTTCAATTCGGCGACGTCGCGCGCCACCAAGGTCGGCGCGATGCACTGCGGGAAATGCAGGGTGAACAATTTTTCGTTCGCATCGCGCAGGCCGCGCGGATCGTTGATCACCTGCACGCCGGCGTTCTGCGCGAGCTCCAGCACCATCGTGTCGTAGAGGAACTGCGCGTCGAACGGCGGATCCTTGCGCGCGAGTATCAGATCGACCTTGCGCAGGTCCTGCCATTGTTCCGGGCCGAGCGTGAACCAGTCGTGCGCATCCTCGCGCACGGCCAACGGCGCAGCATGCGCCCACGGCACGGCATCGCGCAGCGCGAGGCTGCCCTGGGTCAGATAGAGCAGGCGATAACCGCGCCGCTGCGCTTCGAGCAGCATCGCAAACGTCGAATCCTTCTTGATGTGAATGGCGGCGATGGAGTCCATCAGCACGGCCAGGGTCGTGGTCATCGAGCGCTGCCTGTGGTAGTCGGTATCGAAGTGTAATCCGCTGCGCATTGCCGTAGCGAAACGCGGCGCCAGTGTACAAGCGCGAGCCCGGTGCCCGCCGTGCCGTGGCCGCGACGTGCGACAATGCATACGTACCTGCGCCGGACAGGGCCTTGAAGCGTGATGGCATTCACACGTTGCCCGACCAACGCTGTCTATACTAACCGCGGCTTTAGGGGGCTGGTCGAACCGCGTGTACTTGGCACTGACGATGCATGAAAGTGTGTCGAGTCGCGGGCAGCTGTGCCAGTATGCAAACAGGCGTTTCGCTTGACAGGGCTGCGAGCTTGAGTTTAAACAACGCCTTTGCTCCATCGTTCGCACTTTCTGCGCGGCATCGCCCTGGGGCGATTGCCGGGGAATCGGACTTTGCCTGTCGCGGTGAGGAATCTGCCGGCGGCGATGGATCGTGGGTTGGAGGAAGGCGCGTGGAAGAAGCAGCGAGCAGCAACGGGTTGACGGGTTTGCGCGTCATGGTCATCGACGATTCGAAGACCATTCGCCGCACGGCGGAAATGCTGTTGAAAAAAGAGGGTTGCGAAGTCGTTACTGCGGTCGATGGATTCGAGGCTCTGGCCAAGATTTCCGATCAGCGGCCGCACATCATCTTCGTCGACATCATGATGCCGCGGCTGGACGGCTATCAGACCTGCGCCCTGATCAAGAACAATCAGACCTTTCGTGCCACGCCGGTGATCATGCTGTCGTCCAAGGACGGGTTGTTCGACAAGGCGCGTGGACGCATTGTCGGCTCGGAACAGTATTTGACCAAACCATTCACGCGCGAGGAGCTGCTCGGCGCGATCCGGCGGCACGTCGTCGAGCGCCAGGCTTGAGTAAGGCTTTACGAGAACTTCAGGGCGTTGGAGCACAGGGCATGCCGCATATTCTGATCATCGACGACTCGCCGACCGAGGTGTTGGTGTTCAGCAATCTGCTCGAGAAGAACGGCTTTCGCGTCAGCAGCGCCAGCAACGCCGAAGAAGGCATTGCGCGGGCGCGCAGCGAGCGGCCGGATCTGGTGATCATGGACGTGATCATGCCGGGCATGAACGGATTCCAGGCTACGCGCACGCTCAGCCGCGACGATGCGACGGCGAGTATTCCGATTCTCATCGTGACGACCAAGGCGATGCAATCCGACCGCCTGTGGGGACTGCGCCAAGGGGCGAAGGATTTTCTGACCAAGCCGGTCAATCCGCGCGATCTCATTTCGCGCATTCAAAGCTTGCTGCCGAATTGAGGGAAGAGCGCACCGCGATGAACGACTCAGTCAACCTTGCCGCGCTGTCGCCGTTTGAAGTGCTGCTCGACTATGAGCGGCGCAGTCTGGCGCATGGCGCAGGTGCGCCCGAGCGCATCGATGCGCCCGGTCTCTGGCGCGGCATCGGTTTCCGCATCGGTGAGCGCTATCTGGCCAGCAGTCTGGCCGAGGTCACCGAGATCCTCGCCATGCCCACCCTAGCGCCGGTACCCGGCACGCAATCCTGGCTGCTGGGCGTCGCCAATGTGCGCGGCAACCTGATTGCCTTGGTCGATCTCAGGCAATTTCTGACCGGCGCGCGCAGCCTGCTGTTCGAGACCAGCCGCGTGCTGGTCGTGCGCCAGCACGGCGGCAGCGTTGGCCTGCTCGTGGACGAGGTGCTCGGGCAGCGCAATTTTTCGCCGGAGCAAGCCATACCGCCGCTGGTGCTGGACCATGACGATGCGAATTACGCCCGCTACGTGGTCGAGAACTACGCGCTGGGCGATGCGCAATGGGGTCAATTCAGCATGGCGGCGCTGGTACGTGCGTCGGATTTCACGCGCGCCGCGGCCTGAGCCGCATGCACTTTGCAGCATTCCAGAATCAATGATTTCGCGATGAGGTGATGGTCGATGAGTACAGGGGCGGGCAGCGGTAACGAACGTGCGGGAGGTGGCAATGGCCTGCTGGTGGCGCTATTGGTCATCTGTCTCCTTGGCGCAGTGGTCGACTTCGTCATGTTGGCCATCAACGCCGGCCAGGATGCCAAGGCCGGCGCGGCGGTGACACGCGTACAGGTGCTGTCGCAGCAGCTGGCGCGCCAGGCGAACGACGCCGCCGGCGGCAACATCGACGCTTTCGGCAGTCTGGCGCAGACGCGCGGCACGATCGTGAATCTGCTCGGCGGGCTGAAGAAGGGCGATGTGCAGGCCGGCACCCACGGCTACGCGGACGAACGCGGGCTCGCGGCGGATTTCACCGCGCTCGATCAAGCCTGGGCGCAGCTCGACGCGGACGTGGGCAAGGTACTCGACAGCCAGCAGCAGGTGCTCGGCACCGCGGCTACCAGCGACGATTTCAACCGCAAGACCGCCGTGCTCAATTCGCGCATGGACGAAGTGGTGAAGATTCTGACCGAGCGCAACGGTTCGACCAATCAGGTCATGGTCGCATCGCGCCAGATGCTGTACGCCGACCGCATGCAGCGCCGCGTGCAGTCGATCCTGCAGGGCGGCGAGGATTCGCCCACGGCGGCTGCCGGCTTGCAGCGCGATTCGCAATTCTACGGCGTGGTGCTTGCCGGCCTGATCAACGGCAATACCGATCTGGGCATTCGCGCGATGGACAATCCGAACGCGCGCGACATCCTCAGCGACATCAACAAACAGTGGATCGATCTGGCGCCCGGCGTGACCAAACTGCTTGAGGCAGCGCCCAATCTGCAGCAGACCAAGCAGGCCGCCGACAAGGCCTCGATCGACAGCCAGACCCTGCTGTTCAAGGCCGATGCGCTGTCCACGCATATCGACGATCTGCCGCAGAAGCGACCGTTCCCCAATCTGTTGATCGGTCTGGCGGCGGCATTGGCTGCGATAGTGCTCGTCGGCATCCTTGCGCTGAAGCTCTACCGCGATCAGGTCAAGCGCTATCAGCAAAGCGACGAAGTGAATCGGCGCAACGAAGGCGCGATTCAGCGCCTGCTCGACGAAATGGGATCGCTCGCCGACGGCGACCTTACCGTCAAGGCCTCAGTCACCGAGGACTTCACCGGCACGATCGCCGATGCGGTGAACTACGCCATTGAAGCACTGCGTTCGCTGGTTACCACGATCAACGAGACCTCGGTTCACGTCGCCACCGCGACCAACGAAACCCAGGCGACGGCGATGCATCTGGCCGACGCGGCGGAGCACCAGGCGCAGCAGATCACCTCGGTGTCGGCGGCGATGAACGATATCGCGGTTTCGGCGACGGACGTGTCGAAGAATTCGACCGAGAGCGCCGACGTTGCGCAACGTTCGGTGCAGATCGCCGCCAAGGGCGCCGCGATTGTGCGCCAGACGATCGCCGGCATGGATTCGATCCGCGACCAGATCCAGGAGACCTCCAAACGCATCAAGCGCCTGGGCGAGTCCTCGCAGGAAATCGGCGCGATCGTGGAATTGATCAACGATCTGGCCGAGCAGACCAATATTCTCGCGCTCAACGCCGCCATCCAGGCGGCCTCGGCCGGCGAAGCTGGCCGCGGTTTTGCGGTGGTCGCCGACGAGGTGCAACGTCTGGCCGAACGCGCCTCGGGTGCGACGCGGCGCATCGAAACCCTGGTGCAGACGATTCAGGCCGATACCAACGAGGCGGTGACCTCGATGGAACAGACCACGACCGAGGTCGTCTCGGGCGCGCGTCTGGCCGAGGACGCCGGCCTGCAGCTCGGCGAGATCGAAAAGGTCTCGACCGATCTTGCCGAGCTGATCCAGCACATTTCTCAGTCCGCACAGCAGCAGTCGACCGCTGCGGCAAAGGTATCGACCACGATGAACGTGATTCAGGAGATCACGTCGCAGACTTCGGCGGGCGCGAGCCAGACCGCCGAATCGATCGGCAACCTCGCCCAGCTCTCCGCCGATCTACGCCGCTCGGTGGCCGACTTCAAGTTGCCGGATTGATGAGGGCCAACGCCCGGCGCGCAAGCGCAGTGCAGCCCAGGAAGCTTTGATGAAATTTCAAGACGAAATCAATTTCACCGCGCTCGGCTGGGTCAAGAGCGAGCTGGACGCCACGCTGGAGCACGCGCGCCTGGCGCTGGAAGCCTATGTCGAGAATTCGGCTGATGCCGCGCGCATGCGCGACTGCGTTGCCGATCTGCATCTGGTCAACGGCACCCTGCGCATGGTGGAACTGTATGGCGCGGCGCTCGTGGTCGAAGAGATGGAACGCGTTGCCGACGGGCTGGTCGACGGTGCGATCGCGGTCAACGACGACGTGCTGTCGGTGCTCATGCGCGGCATCGTGCAATTGCCGGACTATCTCGAACGCCTGCAGAGCGGGCACAAGGATATTCCGATCGTCCTGCTGCCCCTGCTCAACGACTTGCGCGCCGCGCGTGGCGAAAAGCTGCTGACCGAATCGGTGCTGTTCAGCCCCGACCTTGCCGCACCGCTGCCGGCCGCCACCGGCGTTGCGTTGCCCGCCGCCGAGCTGCGCGTTGAAACGCTGCGCCTGCGCAATTCGTTCCAGCGTGCGCTGCTGCTATGGATCCGCGACAGCCAGGCGAGCGAACCACTCGAACGCATGGGCGACGTGCTCGATCGTCTGTACTCCGCGTGCGCTTTCGACGACGTGCGCCGGCTGTGGTGGGTGGCGAACGGCGTGCTCGACGGCGTGCGTTCGGCGGCGATCACGGCGAGCATCGCGATCAAGCTGCTGTTCGGCAAAGTCGATCGCGAGATCAAGCGCCTGGGCGACGAAGGCGAAGCGGCTTTCGCGGCCGCGCCGCCGCGCGACCTGACCCGCAACCTGCTCTACTACCTTGCGCATGCCGACGTCGAAACCGCGCGCGCGGGAGATATCCGCGAGCTGTACAAACTCGACAGCCTGCTGCCCAGCGCGCAGGAGCTCGAACACGCACACGGCTCGATCTCCGGACACAATCGCGCCCTGCTCGACACGGTTGCCGCGGCGATCAAGGAAGATCTGCTGCATGTCAAGGAAGCCCTGGATATCTTTCTGCGCGCTGGCGGCGATCCGGCCTCGCTCGCGGTGCAGACCGACGTGCTCGATCGCATTGCCGATACCCTCGGCATGCTCGGTCTGGGCGTGCCGCGCCGCATGGTTACCGAACAGCGCGAAATTGTCGGGCACATCGCTCTCGGCACGGCACAGGCGGACGAGGCGACCCTGCTCGACGTCGCCGGCTCGCTGCTCTACGTCGAAGCCTCGCTCGATGACCACATCGTGCGTCTGGGCGTCGATCCGCTGGCGGCCAGCGCGCAGGAAGCGCAATTGCCGCAGGCCGAGATCGCGCGCGTCCTCGATGCGCTGATGCGCGAGTCGGCGGTGAACATCGCCCAGGTCAAGACCGACATTATCGCGTTCGTCGAGGCGCCCTGGGATCATTCGCGCGTCGAACAGATTCCGCGCCTGCTCGAGGAAGTCTCCGGCGCCGTCGACATGCTCGGCCTGCGCGAGGCGGCGCAGCTGATCATCGGCATCCTGCGCTTTGTCGAGACCGAGCTGTTGCAGCATCGCCGCGTGCCCGATCACCGGCAGATGGACCTGTTGGCCGATGCGCTCAGCTCGATCGAGTACTACCTCGAGGCGACGCGTGGGCAGCGTGCAGGGCGCGAACACATTCTGGACAAGACCGAAATCAGCCTTACCGCGCTCAACTACTGGCCGCTGCCTTCTGCCGCTGCGCGTCACATTGCGCCGCCAGACGATCAACCGTTGCCGGTCGACGAACCGGTCGAGCCTGCCGAAACAACGGCAACACATGTCGAAGCCGAGGTTTCGCCGCACGCGGCGAACGAGGCCGATGCATTCGTTGCGGATGCGGTTCTCGATGCGGGTACAGTCCAAGCCGAAGCCTCTCTCCACGCAGAGGCTCCAGCGCAAGCCGAAGTTGAAGCCATAGCCGAAGAGACATATGTTCAAGCCGAGGCGCATGCTCCAGCCGATGCTGAGGCCCGTGCCGAAGTGCAACCCGAAGTTCAAGCGCAGCCGGAAATCCAAATGCTGGCCGAAGTCCAGCCGTCTGTCGAAGTCCAGCCGCCGGCGCAAGCCGCCGCACTAGCGGATGGCGATCAAGGCGAACAGGAAATCCCCGATCCCGATGCGGTCAATCACGGCATCGATTTCGGTTTCGATGTCGATCCCATGCAGGCGCTCGACGGCGAGATTCGCGAGATCTTCCTCGAGGAAGTGCAGGAGGAAATCGCCAGCCTGCGCGCGCAGCTGCCGCAGTGGCTGGCGAGGCGCGACGATTTCGAGCGGCTCAAGCAGATCCGCCGCTCGTTCCACACGCTCAAGGGCTCCGGTCGTCTGGTCGGCGCCAAGGCGCTCGGCGATTTCGCATGGAAGGTCGAGAACATGCTCAACCGCGTGCTCGACAAGACCGTTGCGCCGAGCGATCCAGTGCAGCTTCTCACCGGCCATGCCGTCGACGCGCTGCCCGACCTGCTGGTCGCCTTGCGCGGCGGCGAGCGTCCGCCGGTCGATATCGTGGCGATCAAGCAAGTCGCCGACCGGCTGGCCGCGGGCGAAGAAGCGTGGGTCAATGAGATGACATTGCGCCCGCGCAAAATCGCTCGCCGCGCGCCCGCAGCTGTTTCAGCGCAGGATGGCGTGCCGGCGCCTGCCGCGGATTTGGCCTTCGCCGCCGCCGCGCCGCAGGGCGAGGGCTTGCCGCAACTCGACGCGTTGCTGTTCGATGTGCTGCGCACCGAAGTCAGTGGGCATCTTGCGGTGATCGATGCGTTCGTCGGCACCGCACGGAATGCGCCGGGCACACCCGTCAGCGCGGAGTTGCTGCACTCCACGCACACACTCAACGGCGCGATCGCGATGGTCGAGCTGCCGCAGATCAGCCAGGCACTCATGCCGCTGGAAGGGTACGTCAAGGGCCTGCAGGCCTGCGGCCAGGCACCCGGTGCCGAGGGTGTTGCCGTGCTCGCCGATGTGTCGGCGCAGATCAAGGCGGCAATCTCGGCGCTCGAACGCTCATCGACGCAGCTGCCCGATTTTTCCGCATTGGCCGCGCACATCGAGATTCTGCACGCCGCGCTGCCCGATACGGAAGCGCAGACTTCGCTGTATGCGCACGAATACGCGCATGAAGAGGACGCTGTCGATCACGCGCCTCCTGCAATCGAGACCATGCCCGCACCTGTCCACGAAGCGGCGGCACTCAGCGCACCGGCAATGCCCGCTGCACCGCCGATGCTCACCAGCGCAAAACCGATTCGGGTCAGAGTCGAGGACCAGGCAGCGATCGATGCGGCGCTGGCCCAGATCGAGGCCGAACTGGCGCATACGCGGCGCCGGCCGGCAAAGCCGTCCGAAGTTCCGGCTGTCGTCATGGACGACGCTGCACCGCTGCACGATGCGCCCGCTGAGTCGCCACATCTTGAGTCTCTGACTTTGACAACCGAACCGACTGGCGCGGACGAAGCCCCCGCAATGGCGGACGTCGCGCCGAGCGAGCCCGTCGATACGCAATCGGCCGCGGCGGTCCATGCCGGCGCTCCGGTCGACGAAGCCAGCGAATTCATCTCGCTGCCCGAACACACCGCGCAAGACGCGCCGTCGGAGTCGCATCATGCGGTGGAGTTCGATGCCGAGCTCGAAGCTGCTGCGCTGGCGTTCACGACCGAGCCGGCCTTCGAGCTCTCGCCGCCATCCATAATCGAGGTAGCGCCGGCTGTCGAAGACACTGCCTTCGCCACACTCGACGAAAGCCATCCGCCTGCGCCGGATCACACCCAGGTGCCGCTGGACTTCAGCGTATCCGCAACCGGGCGGCCTGAGCCCGCGGCGTTTGCTGCGCCCGAACCCGTCGTGCCGGAACAACACGAAATTGCGGCGCCGGTCGAAGAGGTTGGACCGTCGTCGCCGGTCGGCATCGGCGAACCTGCGATCCAGACACGCGAACCCGAGGCGCCGGCGGTGTCCGAGCCCGAGCAGACCGAACAACCACTAGCCGCGGCGTCGGCCGAAACCGCGGCTCCGCTCGCAGACATCAGCGAAGCGTCGATCCAGATGCATGAGCTCGAGCCTTTGCCAACAGCAGCGGAGCCCGAGCCTGCTCCGCCGGAACCGCCGCCTGCCGGACCACCCGAGCCGTTGCCGGCCGGCTGGTATGCACCACCGCAGATCGACGCGGATTTGCTCGATATCTTCGTCCAGGAAGCGAGGGAAATCCTCGACCATTCCGATGCGCTGATGGCGCGTCTGCGCGACACGCCGCAGGACCGCGAACTGGTCAGCGGCCTGCAGCGCGATCTGCATACGGTCAAGGGTGGCGCGCACATGTCCGGGCTCGCGCCGATCGGCGATTTGAGCCATGCGATGGAATCCCTGCTCGAGGCGATCAGCGAACAGCGCCGCGGCATGAGCGACGGCGTGATCGTCGCGCTCGAGCACGGTTTCGACAGTCTGCACGGACTCGTGCAGCGGGCCGAGGCGCGGCAGCCCGCGCAAATGCCCGAAGCGCATATTCGGCGCATCGAAGCATTGGTGGCGGAAGAAGCTGTGCCGACAGAAAGCGCAACGGTGCCCGCGCCCGCGGCGCCAATGCCTGCAGTCATCGCCAGCGCAACGCCAGCACGCGCGGCGGTTGCCGAGGAGGAGGACGCGCAGGCGCGCGCGCCGCAGGAACAGATCCGTGTGCGCGCGGACCTGCTCGACGCCTTGGTCAACCATGCCGGTGAAGTCGCGATCTACCGCTCGCGTCTGGAGCAGCAGGTCGCCGGTTTCCGCTTCAACCTGACCGAGTTCGATGCGACGGTCACGCGTCTGCGTGAGCAGCTGCGCAAGCTGGAACTCGAAACCGAAGTGCAGATCCTCTCGCGCTACCAGCGCACCGACGCTGGCACCTCCGCGTTCGATCCGCTGGAACTGGACCGCTTCAGCCAGCTGCAGCAGCTGTCGCGCAGCCTGTCCGAATCGGTCTCCGACCTGGGTTCGATTCAAGGCACGTTCGACGACCTGACGCGCCAGTCCGAAACCCTGTTGTTGCAGCAGTCGCGCGTCAACTCCGATCTGCAGGAAGGCCTCATGCGCACGCGCATGGTGCCGTTCGATTCGCTGGTGCCGGCGCTGCGCCGTACCCTGCGCCAGACCGCAAGCGAACTCGGCAAGCGCGCGCAGCTCTCGGTGCAGGGTGCGCAGGGCGAAATGGACCGCAATCTGCTCGAGCGCATGAAGGCGCCATTCGAGCACATGCTGCGCAATGCGCTGGCGCACGGCATCGAGACGCCCGCGGATCGCGAGGGCGCAGGCAAGCCCGCCGACGGCGCGGTCAGCATCGCGGTCAGCCGCGAGGCGACCGAAGTCGTGCTGCGCGTCAGCGACGACGGCCGCGGCCTCGATCGCGAGGCGATCCGGCGCAAGGGGGTCGAGCGCGGCATGCTTGCCGCGGATGCGACGGTCAGCGACCGCGACCTGTACGCGTTGATTCTCGAAACCGGTTTTTCCACGGCCGAAACCGTCACCCATCTTTCCGGTCGCGGCGTCGGCATGGATGTCGTCAACAACGAGATCAAGCAGCTAGGCGGCTCGCTCGCGATCGACTCGCCACCCGGCACCGGCGCGGCCTTCACCGTGCGCCTGCCGTTTACCCTTGCGGCCACGCAGGCGATTCTGGTGCGCCTCGGCGAATCGACATATGCGATCCCGATGTCGGCGGTGCAGGGTGTGGTGCGCATCGCGCACGACGATCTGGACCGGCGTCTGGCGTCGGCCGAGCCGGTCTACACCTATGCCGGGGATTCGTTCGTGATCCACGAGTTGTCGCAACTGCTCGGCGTGCCCGCAGCGCGCGTCGTCGACGAGGCGCAGGTGCCGTTGCTGATGACGCGCAGCGGCGACCAGCGCGCGGCGATCCGCGTCGATGCGGTGCTTGGTTCGCGTGAAATCGTGGTCAAGTCGGTCGGGCCGCAGATCAGCTCGGTGCCGGGCATTTTCGGCGCCACGATTCTCGGCGACGGTTCGGTAGTGATGATTCTCGACTTGCCGCCGCTATTGCGCCGCGCTGCGAGCCAGCGCGCCCAGGATGCCGTCAGCGGCGCGCCCGCGCCTCTGCTGCGGGCGCCGGTCGTGGCCCAGGAGAAACGCCGTCCGCTGATCATGGTGGTCGACGATTCCATCACCATGCGCAAGGCGACGTCGCGCGTGCTCGAGCGCCAGGAGATGGACGTCATCACCGCGAAAGACGGTCTGGATGCCGTAGAGAAACTGCAGGACCACATCCCCGATCTGGTCGTGCTCGATATCGAAATGCCGCGCATGGACGGCTATGAGTTCGCGACCTACATGAAGAACGACGCGCGCACGCGCCTGGTGCCGATTATCATGGTCACCTCGCGCACCGGCGAAAAGCACCGCCTGCGTGCGCGGGAAATCGGCGTGGAGCGTTACCTCGGCAAGCCTTATCAAGAGGCCGAGCTGTTGCAGAATATCCAAGACGCGCTGGCGGAACGCCGCTGATGGTTCAGTTGCCCGCCAGCGGCGTGCGCGTTGCCCTGCTCAATCAGGGCGCCGAGCTGAAACCCGGGCTGCGCCGGGCGTTGATCATGCTTGGCGCGGACATTGTCTATGAGGCGTCAGCAAGCTTGCTGGATCGCGCGCAGCTCACTACCTCGGGTGCGCGCGTGGTCGTGGTCAATCTCGGCGCCGATGACGAGCCGGTCCGCAAAATCCAGGATCTGCTCGACGTCGGCGACTACGAAATCGTGATCAACGATATCGAGACGGCGGCGCAGCTCGGCGATGCCGAACAGCTGCGCTGGGCGCGATTGTTGGTGGGCAAGATTCTGCAGCGTCCCGACTTCGACCTGCCGCCGCGGCCGCAGGGTTCCGAGGTAGTCCCGGGCTCGGCGCCGTTGTTGTCGTCGACGGATTGGCCGCAGCTGAGCGATGACGTGGCTGCGTCTGCGCCAATGCCTGCGGCCAAGGCCGCTGCAGCGCCCGTTTCGACCGCAGCGGAAGATGCGCCGGCTGCCGCCGCGCCCGTGACGGCGCCCGACTGGTCGCTCGCGCCGCTGCACGAAGGCGAGCCAGAAACGGCCACCGGCAAACCTGCCCCCAGCAACGAATTCGGCATCGAAACCATTCCCGCGCAGGAATACCTCGCAGCAAAAGACCGTACCGGCGCGGCCGGGTACACGGGCGATATCGATCTGGATTTCGATCTCGTTCCGCTGGAAGCCGAGGCCGAAAGCGACCCGATCGCGCGCGAGCTGGCCGATGTTCTGCGCGAGCGTGCGCGCACGCATGTCAAGCCAGCCGCCGATCCTCCGTCCGCCGCGCAGCCACCCCGCAAACCAAGGAAAAAGTAGGCGCCATGACCGATTCCCTGCCACGCGAAATCCGCGGCGTCATGATCCCGATCTCGGGCGGCCGCGTGTTGCTGCCGAACGCCACGATCGCCGAAGTGATTTCCTACAGCGCGCCCGAGAAAATCGAGAACGCGCCGGACTGGCTGCTCGGGCGCCTGACCTGGCGCGGCTGGCGCCTGCCGCTGTTCTCGTTCTCGATACTCAGCGGCATCGCCACCAGCGAAAGCGTCGGCAGTGCCAAGGTTGCCGTGCTCAAGGCGCTCGGCGGCAACGCCAAATTACCGTTCGTCGCGCTGCTTGCGCAGGGTTTCCCGCGCCTGACCACCGTGCTGCCCGACCTGCTCATTTCGACCGGCGGCGAAGACGCACAGGCGCCGGGCGTGCGTGCGCACGTACTCGTGCGCAACGATCACGCGGTGATTCCGGATCTGGCCCTGATCGAGAGCATGGTCGCCGACGCAATGGCCGCTTAGAGCATCCAACAAAATCTACTACGCTCGATGTTGTGCGCCGGCAGGTGCTCGGACAGCGAAGGCAGGATGCCGAAGCGAATGGCCCGTAGGGCGAGCCGCGGATGCAGCGAGTAATCCTTATTTACTGGCAAGTAAACTCCGGTTCCTGTGCTCCGGCGTCGCGCAAGTTCTCGTCGCTCGCGACGATTTTGTTTGGATGCTCCAGGTTTGCGGGCGAATCCGCCACGGTGGATTTCGTCTCTTCGCTGACCCATACTTCGGCGCCGGAAACTTGCGCGCGATTGAAGCGAATTGCGGCAAAGTTGATTTTTACTTTTGTGGAAACCGAGCATGGCGAACGAAACGGGCGATCGCGAAGCGCAGATCCAGCGCGCCCTGGGCAAGTCCTGGTTCTATCCATTGACCTTGCCGGACGGGCGTGCGCTGCCGAGCTCGCATGCCGGCCGCGTCGACGCGATCCATCTGACCCGCGCGCGCATGCTCGCTGCGTTCGTCGATAGCGAGTTTGCGGGCGCGCGCAGCGCATTGAGCGCAATCGACATCGCCTGTCACCAGGGCTATTTTTCGCTGCAGCTCGCGCGCGCTGGCTTCGGCCGCGTCGGCGCGATCGACGCGCGCGCCGAGCATGTTGCCGATGCGGCCCTGCTCGGCGCGATCTTCGCCACGCCCGCGCTGCAGGCACGCCAGCGCGACGTGTTCGCCCTGCGACCCGACGCCGACGGCAGCCACGATCTGGTGCTGATGTTCGGCCTGCTGTATCACCTGGAAAACCCGGTCGGTGCGCTGCGCGTGGCTCGTTCGCTCGCGCGCAAGGCCTGCGTGATCGAAACCCAGGTCGTTCCGCATATGTCCGGCATGGTCGACTGGGGCAGCTACGAATATGTGCGCCCGCTCAAGGGCTGCTTCGGCATCATCGACGAAATCGATGAGACGCATGCGCCCGAAGCGAGCGTGACCGGCGTCTGCCTCGCGCCAAGTACGGAAGGTCTGCTCTGGCTGTTGCGCGCGGTCGGCTTCCGTGACGCATACGTATTGCCGGTGCCGGCCGATGGTTACGAGCAGTTGCGCCATGGCAAACGCGTGATGGTAGCGGCGCTGGTTTGATAAAGCGGACGCGACGAATCGCGCCCGCGGCGACTTCAGGCCAATCCCAGCTCAAGCGCCTGTGCGTGCAGGGTCGGCGTGCCGGCAAGTACGCTGCTCGTGTCGAGCGTCAATTCGCGCCCGCCAAGATCGGTGAACGTACCGCCGGCTTCGCGCACGATCACCGCGAGCGCGGCGATATCGAGGATATTCACATCCGATTCGATCACCAGATCGAGGCTGCCGCGCGCGAGCAGATGGTAGTGGTAGAAATCGCCGTAGCCGCGCGTGCGGCCGCAGCGCTGGATCAGGCCGGCGAGCGCATTCCAGCCTGGACCACGAGACAAGGTCTTGACATTGCCGAACGAGATCGCAGTCGCCGCACCGAATTCCGCGGTCTGCGCGATGCGGATCGGCGCGCCGTTCAATCGAGCATCGCTAAACCAAGCGCCGCCGCCGCGCCGCGCCCAGGCGGTTTCGCAGAACTCCGACGCGCTGGATACGCCGAGCACGAGCTCGCCGCGATACATCAGCGCGATCTGCGTCGAGAACATCGGATAGCCGCGCACGAAGCTGCGCGTGCCGTCGATCGGGTCGATCAGCCAGAGGAAATCGCCTTCGCCCTCGCGGCCTTCTTCCTCGCCGTAGAACGCGTGCTCGGGAAATGCAGTCTTGAGTACGCGCTTGATCGCCGCTTCGGCCTCGCGGTCGGCAATCGTCACCGGTGTCTGATCGGCCTTGATCTCGACTGCGAAGCCGGCGCGATAGTGGCGCGCGATCACCTTGGCGGCAGCGGCGGCTGCCTGCTTTGCGACGTCGAGCGCGCTGTCCAGAAATTGAGAAGTCGGCATGGTTTGCTTTTAGGGCTGAGGGCTGAGGGCTGAGGGCAGAGGGCAGAAGAGCAGGTAGTTGGTCGGTTTGAAATAATGCTCCGTTCGCCCTGAGGTATCGAAGGGTGAACGGCACGCAGGATTGCCGCTCATGGTTCGATACCTCACCACGAACGGACAAAAGAATTTCAAACTGACCCACTACCGAAGAGCAGCATGCTACACGCTGCGACGCTCTTGATCTTCGGCCTTCAGCCCTCGCCACTCAAAACACCTTGAGCAACTGTCCGCGAATCTTGAGCAACACCGAACCGTCGCTCTGCGGCTCGCCGACGTACTGCAGCGCGTCGAGCACATGCGTATCGCCATCGCGCGCGGCGAGCTTGAGCTCGGCCTCGTAGTGGCCGGCGGCAGCGGTAAACATGCCGTCGGCGAGCAGCGGGCCGCCGAGATCGCGCAGCTCGCCGGAGATGCCACCGTCGGGCATGGTGACGAAGGTCGCGTGCAGGTCGCTGAGTCGCGCCTGCGCCACGCCGGACACAGCCGCATCGCGCCATAATGCGCTGCCGTTAGCGCTTTCCACCCACGCGCCGCGCAGCCGTGCCTGCTTCAGCGCGATCTCGATGCGGCCCTGCAGGTTCAGGTTGGGCACGCCGATCGCCGGTTCGAGTACCGTGGCGGGCAGCTGGATCGTCGCATCGCGGATATCGAGCTGGCGATCCGCGCTGCGCGTCAGCATCGCCTGCGCCGTCGCGTCGCCGCCGCTGACGTTCACCTGCACGACCCAAGTACCTTTGAACAGGGGTAGTGCCTGCAGCTGCCAGTCGAGCACGCCGAGTTCGCGGCCGAATACGCGCATGCTGCCAGCATGGCCATGCCACAGGCTGCCGCTCAGATCCGCCAAGGTTACCGGTCCGAGCCGGCTCGCAAACCAGCGATAGGCGATATCGGCAGGGCAAGTCCACGCCGCAACGCCGACGCACAGCGCAACGATCAGGAGACCCAGAATAGATTTGCGCAAAAGCTGCATTGTGTATTTCTAAACTTTATTCGCAGCTTGCGATGAAAGCAGTGTCGACGGGTGCCCCGTCCCGCGACCAGCGATTCACTGCTGCTCTTCCAGCACCACGCGCGCGTTGACCAGACCCAGGCCTTCCACGCGATCCGTAGAAAAATCGCTGGCTTCGACGCCGTAGTCGCGTGCCAGGCTTTCGATCCAGCCGATCAGCCCATCGAAATTCGCCGCCTCGAAGCTCACGCGCACGCTGCGCGCACCGCTGGGCTCGACGCGCTTGAGGGCGTCCGCAAGGCCGGCGCCGCGCGCGCTGACATCGGCCAGTGCGAGCAGGGACTTGCCGCCGCGGTCGGCAGCATGCGTGCGCGCACTCAGCCCAGGCAGTTCCGCCTGGGTCTGGCGCATCCACGCCAGCGCCGCGCGATCGGCATCCACGCGCGCGGTCAGTTGCTGACGCGCCTGCGCGAGCGGATGCCAGACGAGGGTCCAGATCAGCAACAGCGCAACGACGATCGCGCCGATGGCGAGCACGCGCCGGTCGCGTTCGGGCAACGCCGCAAGACGTGCACGTATCATGACTTGCCCGGCGTGATACGCACGCGGCCATCGACGCCGTCGGCTCCGGGATTGACCGAAGTGACCTCGGCCTTGAGCCCGTCGAGGCCACCCATGCGTTCGCGTACCAGATCCAGGGCCTGCACATCGGGAGCGCGCAGGTTCAGCTCCAGCGTTGCGTTGTGGTATTCGACACCCTTCAGCACCACGCGCGTCGAACTGCCGAGCACTGGCGCGACGCGGCTGAGCGCGCGCAACAGGCCGCCGGCCGCATCGTCGCCGCGCAGGCGCGCCAGTTCGCTCTGCATCAGCTGGCGCGGGTCGCCATCGACATGGTCGAATTTCGGGAAACTCGCATGCAGCGCATCGCGCATCGCGACGTCCAGGCGCGCGGACTCGGCGCGCAGCCGCAGCCAGTCGCCGATCGAGTATACAAATCCCAGAAGCAGCGCGGCGGCCGCCAGCATCGCGGCGAGCCGCCACAGCCGTTGCGCCGGCATCTGCCTGTGTTGTGGCGCGAACTCGCCCTGCAGCAGATTCAGCGCCGGTTCCGCGCCAAGTTGCGCAGCGAAAAAAACCAGCGGATCGCGCTGGCGCTCGTGATAACGCGCGATCGTCGCGGGCAGGGCCTGCGCCGGCGCTGCGCGGAAATCGAATACTTCGAGCGTCGCCGGCGGACTTGCCGCGAGCCAGCCGGGCAGGTTCGCGATTTCACACACGCTCGCCTGCGCGGCGCCGCTGCGCAGCAAGGCGCGTCCGTTCTCGATCAGCAACGTGGCGCAATCGTCGGCGTAGGGCAGGGCCAAGGTTTCCGGAATCAGTGTGTCGGCATGGATGCCGTGCTCGGCCAGCGTGTCGATCCAGCCGCGCAGCACATCGCGCGCGACCACGGCGACCGCAATCGACGTATCGCCGGATCTGGCACCGAGTGCGAAATGCAGTTCCTCGACCGGGCTGGCGAGGCGATCCTCAAGTGCGAACGGCACCGCCTTGGCGAGTTGCGAACTCTGTTTCGTCAATGCCGGCGCATCGAGCAGCAGCACCTGTTCGGACGGAACCAGCACGACGATCCGCTGTGCGCGCGCCAGCGTTTCCAGCGGCGGCGCGCCCGCGCTCGCGCCGGACAACGCGCGGCCGCCGGTGTCCTGGGTCAGCCAGGCGAGCGTTCCGTCATCGTGCAAGCGCAGCAGCAATCGATCGGGCATGGGTATCGGTGTCGGGAGTTTCAGCGCGATTCTAGCAGTTGATCGCGATTCGTCCTGATCGCGAAGACCAGAAGCAGTCATTCCCGGCCGCACCTTCGGCTACAGGTCGGCGCCGCGGCTGCGCTCGATCACGCGGATGCCGCCGCCTGCGCCGCCGATGTGGTGTTCGATCAGGCTATAGAACGTGAACGGCAGGCCGTCCAGCGTGATATCGCCGCGCGCGAGGAAATAACTGCTGTGCACGTCGTAGCAATGGCGCGGCGCCGGAAGCGTGCAGTCGATCACCAGCCCCGGAGCCATGTGATGGATTTCGTCCAGCGTGGAATAATTCGCGTGACCGTCCTGCCAGATCGCTTTGGCTGTCTGCTCGGTGAGCGCGTCGGACATAGTCATCAGCACGGCCACGCTGGCAGTGTTGACGTTGATCCGCGTACCACGCGGCAAGGCGCAGACCTCGGGCGCAAGGCGCGCGTAGACATCGGCGCTGACACCCTTGACCAGGCGCAATTCGGACACATGCACGAAACCCTGTTTCGCCGGGCGATAAGGCACGTCCTGCTGCAGATAGAAGCCATCGTCAGTCATCGACGCGCTGCGCATCCAGTTGGTGATGGCCTTGGCAAGGCCTTCGTCGAGCTTGAGCACCTGTAGCAGGCGCACGAATTTTTGCTGCCAGACAGCGTCGATCTGACTGGGGTCGTCGAGCAGGTTATTGAGATTGAAACAGCCGTTGCGGTCGCGCATCGTGGCGGAAATCTCACCGCCCGGCACCGGTGTGGAGGGCAGCGGCACCGCCCACGGACTGGTGTTCGCGTCGTAGCCCGGTTCGCTGGCCTGCGCCTGCGCCAGCACGCGCGCGGCATAGGCCTCGAGCCCCTGTGCGTAGGCCTGCGCCTGCGCCTCGCGCAACTGGTTGCGCACGCGCGCCAGGTTCAGTTCGCCGCGATCGAGCAGGCCCGCGATCAGCACAGTCGCGAGCGCGACGACGAGCAGGGCGACGATCAGCGCGACGCCGCGCTGGCTGCGCAGCGGCTTCACGATCCTGCTCCGGGCAAGCCAGGATCGGTCGTCGGCCAGTCCGAGACGAGCTCGATCACGCGCGTGATTTCGCCGTAGCCTGCGGTTTCGAGGTGCACTTCGACCGCGCGCGGCAGCGCTGCGCTGGTGCCATCCGCAGCATTGCCGTTCGGCTCGGGCCACGCCGCCACCCAGCGCTGCTGCGCATCGAGATAGCGCAGGCGAAACGCGCCGACCTTGTCGCGCAGCACAGTCATCTGCGGTTGCGTGCCGGGCGCGCGGTCGAGTACCGCGTAGACGCCGCGCTCGAGCTTGTCGCCATCGAGCTGGTAAAGCACGCGCTGCAGATTGGAGCGCAATTCCGCCTGCGGATTGGCGAAGCCCAGCCGCGTGAACTCCATGCGGTCGGCCGCACCGATGAAGGCCGGCACGGTCGCCGTGCCGTAATTGCTGCGCACCGAGCGCACCACGGCCTGGCGCAGATCGCGATCGAACAGGGCCACGGCACGCATCAGCGCGCGGAAATCGTCCTGCTCGCGCACGAGGTCGGCGCGCGTGCGCACGATCGAGCTCAAGCCGCCCCAGGCCATTGCCGCCATCGCCGCGAATATCGCGACTGCGACCAGCAGTTCGATCAGACTGAAGCCATACGCCAATTTATATTTTGCGTACTTATCCATTTTTTTGCGGTTCATCGCGCCGATCCTCAACGTTGCAGATCGGTGCCGGTGAAGCCGCTCAGCTGCACCACGGGCGTAGCCGGTGCGGCGGCCGTGGCGATGCGCACGTCCAGCCGCCGGATCGACGGCACCTGGGTCGATTGCACGTCGAGTTCCCAGCGCCAGTCGCGTCCGGCGAAGCGGCGCCGGCCATTGCTGCGCCCGGCAGCCGGCAGCGGATTGGCCAAGCGCGTTTCGGCGATCACGTTCTGCGCGAGCCAGCCAGCCAGCGTGCGCTCGCGCAACTCCGCAAACGCATCGGTCTGCATCGCCGCGGTGCGCATGAGCGCAAGCAGGGCCAGCGCGAGCACGACGAGCGCGATCAGCACTTCGAGCAGGGTGAAGCCGCGTGCGCGCGGCAGCGGGTCAGTGCGCGCGCACATCGATGCCGGCCAGCGCAACCTGCCCGTCGGCCGTGCCGTCGAGCCGGTAGCGGCGGTCGAGATCGGGCAGGGCAAGTTCGATGCGGAACGGCGTCAACTCGCCCGAGGCATAGCAGAGCAGCTGCGGCTTGTCCGGAAATTGCGCGGCGAGCGCAACGCGCTGGCCGTCGCGCGTGAGGACCGCCGACAGGTTTGCCGGCCAGCTGCGCGGGCGCAATTCGTCGCCGCGATAGGGCGCCCACACGTCGTGATCCAGCCGGCTGAAACGATAGCCGCCGCGAGTGAAACTCAAACCGATATCGAGCCCGCTCAACTCGGCGCGCTCGCAGGCGTAGGTTATCAGCGCCTGCGCACGCTCGGCCTCGCGCGTGAGCGCGCGTTCGCCGCCGGCGCCGGCGATGGCCAGAGTCACCGCCGCAGTGAGCACGCCGAGAATCACCAGCACGACGAGGATCTCCATCACGGTGAACCCGCGCGCACTTGAAGCCCCTCTCCCACCGGGAGCGGGGGTGGGGTGAGGGAAAGGCCTTTCAGTTTGCATGATTTGTTGTCTGGCTTATCCCTCATCCGCCTTCGGCACCTTCTCCCGGCGGGAGAAGGGAAGCTCAATCCCAGTTGCCCACGTCGGCATCTTCGCCATCGCCACCCGGCTTGCCGTCGGCGCCATAGCTGAATACGTCGATATCGCCGTGCGCGCCGGGGTGCAGGTACAGATACGGATGGTTCCAGGGATCCTTGGGCGCCTTGTCGAGATAGCCGCCCTTCTTCCAATTCGGCGCATCCGGCGCGCCGCTCGGCTTGTTCACCAGTGCTTCGAGGCCCTGCTCGGTGCTCGGATAGACGAAGTTGTCGAGCTTGTAAATGTTGAGCGCGGTGACGATGGCCTGGACGTCCTGTTTCGCGCGCACGCGGCGCGCTTCGCCCGGATGCTCCATCACGCGCGGCACCACGATCGCGGCGAGGATGCCGAGGATGACCACGACGACGAGGATCTCGATCAAGGTAAATCCGCGCGCGGCGCGCGGATTCGCACTCAGGGTGAAACCGCGTTGCCGGGTTGGCGAATGGCGCCTGCTCATGCGTGTGCCTTGTATTGAAAACGGCTGGCGCCGATCATAGCAAAATGACCGCCTCGCCAATGTTCGACGCCAACCTCGACTCCGCCAATTCCCTCTGGAGCGCACGCGATCTCGCCGTGCTCTGGCATCCGTGCACGCAGATGCACGACCACGAGCGCATTCCGCTGACGCCGATCGCGCGCGGCGATGGCGTCTGGCTGATCGACCACGACGGCAGGCGCTATCTGGATGCGATCAGTTCCTGGTGGACCAATCTGTTCGGCCACGCCAATCCACGCATCGGCGCGGCGCTCAAGGACCAGCTCGACCGCCTCGAACACGTGATCTTCGCCGGCTTCAGCCACGAGCCGGCGATCCGTCTCGCCGAGGAATTGCTGCGTGTCGCGCCGCCGGGATTGGCGCGCGTGTTCTATGCGGACAACGGTTCGAGCGCGGTCGAAGTCGCGCTCAAGATGAGTTTTCATTACTGGCGCAACAGCGGGCAGCCGGCCAAGACGCGCTTTGTCGCGCTCACCGGCGGCTATCACGGCGAGACGCTGGGGGCGCTGTCGGTCACCGATGTGCCGCTGTATCGCGCGACCTATGCGCCACTGCTCGGCGATCCGATTTTCGTCGTCTCGCCGGATTGCCATATGCGCGAGGACGGCGAAGATTGGCGCACGCATTCGCTGCGCCGGCTCGCCGACATGCACGCCGCACTCGAACGTCATGCGCATGAGGTCTGCGCGGTGATCGTCGAACCGCTGGTGCAGTGCGCGGGCGGCATGCGCATGTATCACGCGGCGTATCTGACCGGCCTGCGCCGGCTTTGCGACGAATTCGGTGTGCACCTGATCGCCGATGAAATCGCGGTCGGTTTCGGCCGCTCTGGCACCCTGTTCGCCTGCGAGCAGGCTGGCATCACGCCGGATTTCCTGTGTTTGTCGAAAGGCCTGACCGGCGGCTTCCTGCCGCTGTCTGCGGTGCTGACCACCGCTTCGGTGTATGCCGCGTTTTATGCCGAGTATACAAGTGGAAAAGCGTTCCTGCATTCGCACAGCTACACCGGCAATGCGCTGGCCTGCCGCGCCGCGCTGGAGACGCTCGCGATCTTCCGCGATGAACCCGTGCTCGAACGCAATCGCGTGCTCGCCGCCCATCTGGCAGCCAAGCTGGCGCCTCTTGCCGCGCACCCGCACGTCGCCGAGGTACGCCAGACGGGGATGATCGCCGCGGTCGAACTGGTGCGCGACAAGGCCACGCGCGTGCCGTTCGCGGCCGCCGAACGCCGCGGCCTGCGCGCCTACCTGCATGCGCTGACGCGTGGCGTTTTGTTGCGCCCGCTCGGCGATGTGATTTACTTCATGCCGCCGTACGTGATCACCTGCGACGAGATCGATCTGATGGTCGCGGTCGCCGCTGAAAGCATCGAAGCGGCCGTGGCAAACTGACCCCCAACACCTGTCTTACATGCGCATCCCGCGAATCCATACCGACCAACCGCTGCGTCCCGGCGCCGAAGTGCTGCTGCCCGAACAGGCCGGCGAGCATGTCGTGCGCGTGCTGCGCCTGGAGCGCGGACATCCGCTGATCCTGTTCAACGGCGACGGCCGCGAATACGAGGCGACGCTGGCCGTCTTGGCCAAGCGTGCGGTCACTGCGGAAATTAACGCCGTGCGCGAAGTCGATCGCGAATCGCCGCTCAAGCTCACGCTCGCGCAAGGCATCGCGCGTGGCGAGAAGATGGACTGGATCCTGCAGAAGGCGACTGAGTTGGGCGTCGTGCGCATCGTGCCCGTGGTCACCGAGCGCACCGAGGTCAAGCTCGATGAGGAGCGCGCCGAACGCCGCGTTGCGCACTGGCGTAGTGTGATCGCCGGGGCCTGCGAACAAAGCGGGCGCACGCGCCTGCCGGAGATCGAAGCGCCGCAGCGCCTCGACCGCTGGCTCGGCGGTCTCGCCGACGACGGCGCCTTGCGCCTGGCGCTGCTGCCAGACGGCGAGGCCGGTTTGCGTCAATTTCCACAAATGGAAAATTCCTCATTCAAGGAAACCGGCGTCTTGCTTTGCGTGGGACCCGAGGGCGGATTCTCCGATCAGGACGCCGCGCTGCTGCGTCACGCCGGCTTTCACGGCTTGCGCCTGGGGCCGCGCATCCTGCGCACCGAGACCGCGGGATTGGCCGCGCTGGCGGCCTTGCAGGTGTTGGTGGGCGATCTTTAGCGTCGGATTCGTCGTTTCGGCGGGCGCAGGCGGCGCGTTACAATGGCGCCATGCAAACCCCTCCGATCATTCACTCAAGACGTGTCGCCGACGGCAGCCGCTTTCTCAAAATCGAAATCCTCGATCTGGAATTCTCCAACGGCGAACGCCGCACCTACGAACGCCTGCAGGGCGGCGGTCTCGGCGCGGCGATCATCGTGCCGATGCTCGACGACGACACCGTGCTGCTGGTGCGCGAATACGGCGCGGGCATCGAGCGTTACGAACTGGGTTTGCCCAAGGGCCGCCTCGATCGCGACGAAACGGTGGAGCAGGGCGCCAATCGCGAACTGAAGGAGGAAATTGGCTACGGCGCGCGCCAGCTGCACATCCTGCACACGCTGTCGCTGTCGCCGTCGTACATGTCGAGCATGACCCACGTCGTGCTCGCGCGCGACCTGTATCCGGAACGACTCACCGGCGACGAACCCGAAGAGCTTGAAGTCGTGCCCTGGAAGCTTTCCGAGTTGCATACCTTGATTGGCCGCGAGGACGTGAGCGATGGTCGCTCGATCGCCGCGCTGTTCATCGCGCGCGAATATCTGGCCGGCCGCTTCAAGCCGCAGGTTTGAAAGAAAGCAGAGCTATTTCGCCGCGAAGGACGCAAAAGACGCGAAGAAGAGCTTGAAGCATTGCCTTTATTTTTCATTTGCGCCTTTTGCGTCCTTTGCGGCGAAAAGGTTTTGATCCTGATGCTTTTTGAGCGATACATGACAACGAATTACGAAGAACTCACGCGCGGCTGCGCGGCGATCGCGCGCACAGCCGGGCACGCGATCATGCGCATCTACGACGACGACTTCGTGATCGAGCGCAAGGACGACAACTCGCCGTTGACTGCGGCCGACCTCGCCGCGCACCGCTCAATACTCGACGGTCTGCAAGTCTTGGCGCCGCAGATTCCGGTGCTGTCGGAAGAATCCGCCGACGAGATCCCCTGGTCGGTGCGCCGCAACTGGTCACGCTACTTTCTCGTCGATCCGCTCGACGGCACGCGCGAATTCATCAAGCACAACGGCGAGTTCACCGTGAACATCGCGCTGATCGAGGACGGCGAGCCGACGCTTGGCGTGGTGTTCGCGCCGGTACTCGATGAGATGTATTGCGCGTGGAGCGGCGGTCACGCTTATCTCGCAATCTCGCAAACCGAAAACGAACCGTTGCGCACGCGCCGGCGCGCCGATCCGCTCGTCGTCGCGGGCAGCCGCTCGCATGCCGACCCGCGCTTGCTGGCCGCGCTGGCAAAGCTCGGCGCGCACGAGTTGGTGGCGCTCGGCTCCTCGCTCAAGTTCTGCCGCGCCGCGCAGGGGCTTGCGGATCTGTATATCCGCTACGGACTGACCAGCGAGTGGGACACGGCGGCTGGCCAGTGCGTGCTAGAACAGGCCGGCGGCGGCGTGACCACGCTCGACGGCAAGCCCTTGCGCTACAACGGCAAGGAGTCGCTGCTCAATCCGGATTTCCTCGCGTTCGGCGACACCACGGTCGACTGGGCCGGCCGCCTGCGCGGCGAGGCTGTGGCGTGAGCCGCGGCATCGACGACTTGTTGCGCATCATGGCCAGCCTGCGCGATCCGCAGCGCGGCTGTCCCTGGGACGTGCAGCAGACTTTCGACACGATCGCGCCGTACACGATCGAGGAAGCGTACGAAGTCGCCGATGCGATCGACCGGCGCAATTATGCCGATCTGCGCGACGAACTCGGCGATCTGTTGCTGCAAGTCGTGTTTCACGCGCGCATGGCCGAGGAGACCGGACATTTCCGCTTCGCCGACGTGGTTGAATCGATCTGCACGAAAATGATCCAGCGCCATCCACATGTTCATCTCGACGAGAATCGGCCGGATGAAAGTGGAAATGTGGAGAAAGTTGAAAATGCGGCGGCGCAGACCATCGCATGGGAGGAACACAAGCGCCGCGAGCGCTCGGCCAAGGGTGAGGAAGATACCAGCGCGCTGGCCGGCGTCGCGCGCGGGTTACCCGAATGGCAGCGCGCGCTGAAGCTGCAAAAGCGCGCTTCCAGCGTCGGTTTCGACTGGAGCGATCCGGGTCCCGTGCTCGACAAGCTGCAGGAAGAACTCGACGAAGTACGTGCCGAACTTGCCGCCGGTGCGGCCGTGCACGACGCGCGGGCGTCCGCGGCGAATCGTGTGCGCATCACCGATGAAATCGGCGACGTGCTGTTCGTCGGCGTCAATCTCGCGCGTTTGGCCAAGGTCGATTATTCACAGGCCCTGCGCGGAGCGAACGCGAAATTCGAGCGCCGCTTCCGGCGCATGGAAACGCTGGCTGCGGCCGACGGCACCACGCTCGCGGGTAAACCTCTGGACGAGCAGGACGCTTACTGGGAACGGGCCAAGGCCGAGGACAAGGCGGGACTGCTGTAGCGGTTCCAACGTACCGCGCCGCCGATGCCCGTGTTTAAACCCTGGTGCGTCGATCCGCATCCAATCGGCGAATTTCCACCGGAGAAAACCACGTGCGCACGATCCTGGCTTCGCTTCTGCTGCTTTCTTCCTCGTTCGCCAGCGCTGACAACTGCAAGTTCAGCGCGGAACGCAATCTTGATATCGATCCAGCCGGCCTGCATGCATTGCGCGTCGAACTGGGCTCCAGCGACCTGCATCTGCAGGGCGTGGCCGGCCTGAACCGGATCGAAGTGCGCGGCAAGGCCTGTGCATCCGAGCAGGCGTGGCTCGCCGATTTGAACGTGACCCAGAGCCGCGACGGCGACAAGGTCGTCGTCAAGTCGGCCAAATCACCCGAACACCACGGCGCAATGATCGGCAACAGCTATGCCTACATCGATTTCGTCGTGCGCGCGCCGGTGGCTCTGGCGCTCGAAGTGGACAGTGGGTCGGGCGACGCCGACATCGCGAATATCGCGGCGCTCGATTTCAATTCCGGCTCCGGCGATCTCAAGCTCGAACATGTCGCGGGCGCGGTTGCGGTCAAGGTCCATTCGGGTGACGTGGTTGCGAGCGACATGGCCAGCTTCACCGTGCGCGAGGCGGGTTCGGGCGACGTACATGCGAATGGCGTGCGCGGCGAGGTCAAGGTCGGCCATGTCGGTTCGGGCGATC
The DNA here is from genome assembly GCF_036560865.1 of Rudaea sp. Lineage (GTDB taxonomy): Bacteria > Pseudomonadota > Gammaproteobacteria > Xanthomonadales > Rhodanobacteraceae > Rudaea. The sequence continues at coordinate 5,168 of NZ_DATBQK010000056.1, read as the reverse complement.
TGCATTTCGCCGACGTACACGGCAGCGTGCAGATCGATGGCATCGGTTCCGGCGATCTCGCGGTCGAGCGCATCGGCGGCGATGTCGTGCTCGGTTCGATCGGCTCGGGCGATGTCGAGGCGAACCACGTTACCGGCAACTTGATCGTGAAAGCCGCCGGCAGCGGCGAGATCCATCACGAGCAGATTGGCGGCAGGGTCGATCTGCCGAAGAATCACGCCGCCGACTGAAGGCACAGGTCTGTTGCGGGCCGACTTGTCTTGGCTTGGCCCAGCAACCAGAATAGCGCGCGTCGAGATTCGGGATGCGCGCATGTACGCCAGCTTTCGCGAGTTCTATCCGTACTACCTGTCCGAGCACCGCAACAGCACCTGCCGACGTCTGCATTTCGTCGGCAGTTCGCTGGTGCTGATCACCCTGGTCGCCGCGGTCGCCACGCATCATTGGGCGTGGCTATGGCTGTGCCCGTTGTTCGGCTACGGGTTCGCCTGGATCGGCCATTTCTTCTTCGAGAAGAATCGCCCGGCCACGTTCACCTATCCACTGTACAGTTTCGCCGGCGACTGGGTGATGTACCTGCAGATGCTCGGCGGACGCATCAAGTTCTGATTTGCAAAATATACTTTGGAGTAGGCGATGGTCTGGGTCGACCTGGTAACGCTGCTTGCGCTGCTCGAATTTCTCGCTTTCGGCGGACTGGTCGGCAGGGCGCGCGAAACTTACGGCGTGAAAGCGCCGGCGACCACAGGCAACGCCGAATTCGAACGCTATTTCCGCGTGCAGCAGAACACGCTGGAAACGCTGATCGTGTTCCTGCCTGCGTTGTGGATCGCCGCGCACTACTGGAGCGCGGCCTGGATGGCAGCAATCGGCCTCGTCTATCTGGTCGGCCGTGTCGTGTATTTCCGCGGCTACGTCAGCGATCCGTCGGCGCGCCATATCGGCTACCTGCTGAGTATCGTCCCAGTCGTCGCACTGATCCTGCTGGGTTTGGCCGGCATCGTACGCGCGATGCTCGGTTGAGCGCTAATCGAGAAAAATAAAAAACGCCGCGACGACGATCAGGGCAAAGCCGACGAGGTGATTCCAGCGGATCGTCGTGCCCAGATACAGGGTCGAGAACACCACGAACACGATCAGCGTGATGATCTCCTGGATCGTCTTCAACTGCGCCGGGTTGTAGCTGCGGTAGCCGATGCGGTTGCCCGGTACCTGCAAGCAATACTCGAAGAACGCGATGCCCCAGCTCACCAGGATCACGATCCACAGCGGCCGATCGGTGAATTTCAGATGGCCGTACCAAGCGAACGTCATGAACACGTTCGACGCGGTCAGCAGCAGGATCGGAACGAGATAGTCGAACATCGTCTGGCTCTCTGGTAGTGGCGCGGCAGTTGCGGCGACTCGTTATAATGGAAACTCAGTTGGAGTTCATCATGCAGCCTTGGTCGCGCCATTTTTCCACAGTTTTCCTGTTGCTCGGAGTTGTCCAGATGAGTCATGCCACCACGCCAGTCATCGTGATCCACGGCGGCGCCGGTGTGGTCGCGAAGGAAATGACGCCGGAGAAGGACAAAGCCGTGCGCGCGGAACTCGCCAAGGCGCTGCATGCGGGCTACGACGCGCTCAAGGCGGGTGCGAGCAGCCTGGATGCGGTGGCCAAGGCGATCGTGGTCATGGAGGATTCGCCGCTGTTCAATGCGGGCAAGGGCGCGGTGTTCAATCACGACGGCAGGAACGAACTCGACGCGTCGATCATGGACGGCGCAACGCTGCGCGCGGGTGCGATCGCCAATGTGCACCGAATCAGGAATCCGATCCTGCTTGCGCGCGCGGTGATGGAAAAATCGCCGCACGTGATGCTGATCGACGACGGCGCGGAGCAATTCGCCAAATCGATCGGCATGCCGCTGGTGGATCCGAAATATTTCTACACCGAAGAGCGCTGGCAGCAGCTGCAGCAGGCGCTCAAGGAAGAACAGGAACAGAGCGTCGATCCGGCCAAGACGCCGCATCACGGTACGGTCGGCGCGGTCGCGCTGGACAGCAAAGGCAATCTCGCCGCCGGCACCTCGACCGGCGGCATGACCAACAAGCGCTTCGGCCGCGTCGGCGATTCGCCGATCATCGGCGCGGGCACCTATGCCGATGTGCGCTGCGCGGTGTCGGCGACCGGCTGGGGCGAGTTCTACATCCGCGCCACCGCCGCGCGCGATATCTGCGCGCGCGTCGAGTACCGCGGCGACACACTGACCAAAGCTGCCGACGACGTCGTGCTTGGCGTGATTCCGAAACTCGGCGGTGACGGCGGCGTGATCGCGCTCGATGCGCAGGGCAATATCGCGATGCCGTTCAACACCGACGGCATGTATCGCGCGTGGATCGATCGCGACGGCAAGATGCATATCGCGATCCTTGCCGGGGAATAGGTGCTTCTCGTCAGTGATGGGAACGGAACATCAGAAGATGTAGTGCAGTCCGACCGAGCCGAGCCAGCGCGTCTCGATCTGCAGTCCGTTCACGCGCTGGTAAATCGGCGCCTGCACGAAGGCGTAGGTGGAAAAGCGGCGTGAGAAATTCCAGGTGAAGCCCGGGCTCAGATACATCAGGGTTGCGCCGCTGTTTTCGATATCCGCGTTCGCGCCCTGTTCGCGTTTTTCGACGCGCGCATTGATCTGCAGTTGCGGCACGAAGGTTGCGCTCGCCGTGTAGCGCAGGCCGAAATTCAGATTGAGGCCGCTGCCAGGTTTGAAGTCCTCGCGTGAATTGAGCGGTTGCTGGACCAGGGCCTGGGCAAAATAGCCCCAGTCCTGGCTGATCGCACCGAAATTGTATACCCCGAGCAGTACGTCGGTCGTGCCGGTACCAAGTTGCACGCCACGATCCAGCGTCGCGCCTTGCTGCGGTCCGCTCTCGAATGATTCGGTGAAATGCCCGGTTGGCAGTTTCAGGCCGAATTCGATGCCGGTGCTGTGCTGCGCATCGAAGCCGGCGTAGCGCGCGAGCACACGCAGATCGCCGATGCCCTGATCGTGGGACGTGGAGATTTTGTCGTCGCCCGCGGCGATCGTCGCATGCGAACGGTCGAACCAGGGCAGGGCGACGCTGATGCCCCAATTCCGGTTCACGCTGTAGTCGGCCACGAGCGTGTAGTTGCGGTTGATCGTGTACTGCTGGACTTCGCGATCATTCGGTGCGCGTTCGATAGGGTCGGCCAGGCTGCTGCGCGCAACGCTGTCCGTGCCCTCGCGCAACTGATCCTGATCGAAGAAATCGAAGCGCGCGTCGAAGCGCCAGCCGCCGCTGGTGGCGAGTCCCTGGCTGGCCCAGTCCGAACTCAGCGTGCAGCCACAGGCCGAGCAAGCGAAGGCGCGCGGCGCCAGCAACGTGGCGGCAGCGGCAAACAGGGCTATCGACAAACCGGCGATACGCATGAATCGTTTCTTTGTCTCTCACGTCGGCGCTTTGCGCCCACAGGTAATGCGATTTCGGGGCAACAAGGTTCAATCGCAGATCCGCCAAACGGGCACTGCCGCAGTTTTTATCTTGCCGTCAGACGTTGCCACGCACCGGATGCTTGGCCAGCTTGCGCTGCAGCGTGCGCCGGTGCAGACCGAGGCGGCGCGCGGCTTCGGAGATATTGCCTTCGCATTCGACGAGCATGCGCTGGATATGTTCCCACTCCAGGCGTTTCAGCGGCGGCGGCGTATCCGGCAGCAATGCGGTTTGATGCAGCGAGGAATTTTCCGTTTGTGCGCTGGTGAGTGCGTGCACCACCGCGTCGGCGTCCACCGGCTTGGCCAGATAGTCGTGCGCGCCGCGCTTGATCGCCTCGACCGCGGTGGCGATCGAGGCATAGCCGGTCAGCAGCAGGATGCGCAGCTCGGGCGCGATCGCCTTGAGTTCCGGGATCAGCTTCAGGCCATTGTCGGCGCCAAGCTTCAGGTCGAGCACCGCGAACTGCGGACGCTCGCTGCGGCACAGCGCCAGCGCCTGTGCGGCATCGAGCGCCGTGCTCGCGACGAAGCCGCGTGCGCCGAGTGCGCGCGCAAGCACGCGCACGAACACTTCGTCGTCGTCGATCAGCAGAACGCGGCGGCCGGAGGAAGTCTCAGAGCTCATGCGCTGGATTGTCCTCGCTGGCCAGCGGCAGACGCAAGCGCGTCAGGGTGCCGCCGCCGGCGGCGTCCTCCGCGTGCAGCTGGCCGCCGAGGCGCTCTGCGGTCGCGTTGGTCAGCGCGAGGCCCAGACCGAGGCCATCGCGTTTGCTGGTGAAAAAACGCAGGCCTGCGGCATCGCGTGCGGCGGAAGGCAGGCCCGGTCCATAATCGCGCACGTCGAATTCGATCTGCTCGCCGCTGCGTTTCGCCTCGAAGTGTACTTGTGTACTTTGCCGCGACTGCGACGCGTCGGCCGCGTTGTTGAGCAAGTTGATCAGGGCGTGGCGCAGGCCCGGGACGACGCGCAGCGGCAGCGCGCGCGATGCGGCGTCGACCTCCACGTCCAGATTCACCGCCGGGCGCAGCAGATGGAAGCGCTGCGCGCAGTCGCTGACGAATGCGTCCAGCGTGAGCGTTTCGGCGCTGTCGCCCAGCTGCGCCGCGCCGACCGCGACGAGTTCGCGCAGGATGTCGCGGCAACGCTCGGCCTGGCCCGCGAGCAGATCCAGATCTTCGCGCAGCGGCGTTGCCTCCGTGTGCTCGCGGCGCAGTTCGGTAACCAGCGTGCGGATGGTCGACAGCGGCGTGTTGAGCTCGTGCGCCGCGCCCGCGGCCTGGGTCGCGATCGCGAGGATGCCTTCGTCGCGCAGCGCGCGCTCGCGTTCGTGCTGCATCACCGTCTCTCGCGCGCGCAGCACGCGTGCGAGACGCCAGATGAAGAAGCCCAGCAGCACCGCGCTGATCGCAAAATTGGCCGCCATGCCGAGCACGTGCAGATCGAAATCCGACTCGGCATCGTGGGCGTTCGCGGCGAGCATGTGCGCGCCATGTTGAAACACGTCCGCCAGCGGGACATGCCAGAACAGCAGCGCCAGATAGGCGGCGCAGGGCAGCAACACCGCACACGCCAGATAGCGCGCCGACAGCGCGGTCGCTGCCAGCGCGATCGGGATGATGTACAGCGAGATGAACGGGTTGGTCGCGCCGCCGGTCAGGTATAAAAGGTAG
>NZ_DATBQK010000055.1:0-7691 GCF_036560865.1 Rudaea sp. | reverse complement strand
CAGCGCCGGGAACACGAGCAGCTTCTTGTCCGCCTGCAGGACTGCTGCGCTGGCCTTGACCAGAGCCCAACTGCGCTCGATCTTTTCGAACATGATGCCGCCCCCTCGACGATTGCAGCGACGTTTTAGCACCGCGCCTGCATGGCGTAAAGAGCTGTAAATAGCGCGCGCTTGCGGGTCTACAGATCGCCTGCCGGCTGTAGCGACGAATCCGCTGCTCGTGCCTGCTCCTGCCACAACTGCGCGAGCGTCTTGCCGCTCAGTGGATGCACAACCTGCGGCGCGATATCGGCCAGCGGCTTGAGCACAAAGGCGTACTTGAGTTCCGGCCGCGGCAGCTCGAGATTGCCCGGCCCTTTCAGTACGCGGTCGCCGTAGAGCACGATGTCGATATCCAGCGTCCGATTGGAAAAGCGCGGCACATCGCGTCGGCGGCCGTGACGATCTTCCAGAGCATGCAGCAAGTCGTTGAGTGCAACCGGTTCGATGTCGGTGTCGATGCCGACGGCAAGATTGAGGAAATCCAGCCCGTCGAAGCCGACCGCGGGACCGCGGTAAACCGGCGATACGGTGATCTCGCCGAATTGCGCGCGCAGTTCGGTCAGCGCAGTGCGCAGATTCTTCTCCGGCTCGAGATTCGAGCCGATGCTCAGATAGGCACGCACCATCAAGCTGGCTTCGCGCCGCGTTCGATGACCACACCGACCGCCTTCGAGCCGCGCACCGCACCGGGTTTGGCGAGTTTCAGTCGCAACCAACGCACATCGAATTCCGCGAGCACGATTTCTGCGCAGCGCTCGGCCAGCGTTTCCACGAGCTGAAACGTGGAGCTTTCGACAAACGCAATCAAGCGCTTGGCCACGGCCTTGTAGTCCAGCGTGTCGGCGATCTTGTCGCTCGCCGCCGGCTTGCGATTGTCGAACGCCATTTCCAGATCGAGCGCGACAACCTGGCGGATCTTGCGCTCCCAATCGTAAATGCCGATTACGGTCTCGATGCGCAGGTCTTCGATGAAAACAGTGTCCATTGTCTGGGAGGGCTGAGGGCTGAGGGCTGAGGGGCTGGAAATCTTATACCGCGGGAAGACTTTCCAGGTCCCAGCGAGGCGCGACCTTGATCGCGGCGTCGTCATACAATCCCGCCTGCAAGCGCAGCGCGCCGGCCAGCGCGATCATCGCGCCGTTGTCGGTACAGAATTCCGGGCGCGGGAAATACACGCGAAAGCCCTCGCGCTCGGCCGCCGCGGCAAGCTGCGCGCGCAGGCGTCGATTGGCGCCGACGCCACCGGCGATTACCAGACGGCGTGCGCCGGTTGCTTGCAAGGCGCGCCGGCATTTGATCACCAGGGTATCGACGATCGCCTCCTCGAAACCGCGCGCGATATCGGCCTTGGCGTTCGCCTCGTGCTTGTGCGCCTGGTAGGCGAGCAGGACCTGAGTCTTCAATCCGGAGAAACTGAAATCCAGCCCGGGCCGGTCGGTCATCGGCCGGGAAAACTTGAATCGCCCCGGCGTGCCGGTTTCAGCCAGCTTTGCCAGCGCCGGCCCGCCCGGATAGTCCAAGCCCATCAGTTTGGCGGTCTTGTCGAAGGCTTCGCCGGCGGCGTCGTCGAGCGTGTCGCCGAGCAGGCGATAGCGGCCGATACCGGTGACTTCGATCAGCATCGAATGGCCGCCGGACACCAGCAGGGCGATAAATGGCGGCTGCGGCGGGTCGGGTTCGAGCAATGGGGCGAGCAGATGCCCTTCCATGTGATGCACGCCGATCGCGGGCAGTTCGAGCGCCCAGGCCAGCGCACGCGCGCAGGAGGCGCCGACCAGCAAGGCGCCGACCAACCCGGGTCCGGCGGTATAGGCCACACCGCCCAGGTCGCGCGTGCTCATGCCGGCGGCCCGCAGAGTTTCGCGGATCAGCGGCAGCAGCTTGCGCACGTGGTCGCGGCTGGCCAGTTCGGGCACCACGCCGCCGTAGTCCGCATGCATGCGGATCTGGCTGTACAGCGTATGCGCCAGCAGGCCGCGCGCGGGGTCGAACACCGCTACGCCGGTCTCGTCGCACGAGGTTTCCACCCCGAGCACGGGCATGGCCTTCTGGTTTGCAATTTGCTGGTTTGTCACGGTAAAATGCGCGGCTCACCCGTCTTAGAACGGGCCATCATAGTGGATTCGGAGTCAGCATGCCCAACGTCAAAGTTCGCGAGAACGAGCCTTTCGAGTTCGCTCTGCGTCGTTTCAAGCGCACCTGCGAGAAGGCCGGCGTGCTGGCCGAAACGCGCAAGCGCGAGTTCTACGAAAAGCCGACCCAGGAGCGTAAGCGCAAGGCCGCCGCGGCGGTGAAGCGTCATCTGCGCCGTGTGTCGCGCGATGTGACCAAGCGTCGTCGCTTGTATTGATCGCTGGAGAAAGCTTTAAGCGGATTCATCCGCGGGAAGATCGGCCATACTTGGCCGGAGTTTTCTGAAAAAGACGGCCGGTCACGCGCGAGCGTACCGGCCGTTTGTATTTTGATTTGTTGGTGCGTTCATCCTTGAACGCGAAGATCACGTAGCGACCATCTTTGGCCGCACTTCCCAAGAAACGAGCTGCCATGACCCTGAAAACTCAACTTATCGAAGATATGAAGACCGCCATGAAGGGCGGCGCCAAGGAACGCCTCGGCACGATCCGCCTGGTCAACGCGGCAATCAAACAACGCGAGGTCGACGAACGCATCCTGCTCGACGATACGCAGGTGCTGAGCGTGCTGGAAAAGATGCTCAAGCAGCGTCGCGATTCGGTCTCCCAGTTCGAAGCTGCCGGGCGCACCGATCTGGCCGACAAGGAGAAGTTCGAAATCGGCGTGATTCAGGGCTACATGCCCGCCCAGCTTTCCGCGGCGGAAGTCGATGCCGCGATAACCGCCGCGATCGGCGAATCGGGCGCGACGAATGCGAAAGACATGGGCAAGGTGATGGGCTTGGTCAAAGCCAAGGTTGCCGGACGCACCGATATGGGCAAGCTGTCGGAGTTGGTCAAGGCCAGGCTTGCGGCGCTCGGCTGAGCGCCACGGCGGTCACTCTTTCAAGCGCTTGCTCGCGGCTGCGTAGGCTGCGCTCTTGTCGCGCTTGCCGATCGCAATGACCTCGACCGTGACGAGTTTCTCGATCACACGATAGACCAACCGATAGCCGGATGACTTGAGTTTGATCTTGTAGCAATCCGGCATGCCGTGCAGTCGCGCCGCGGGCACCAGCGGTGCCTGCAGGCGCTCGGCCAGTTTGCTTTTGAATTGCAGCCGAATCGGCTCGGGCAGCTTGCGCCATTCTTTCAGCGCCGATGGCTTGAACGCGAGGCTATAGCTCATCGAGCGTCACCTTGACGCTGCGTTCCTTCTCGCGACTGCGCACCAACGCGGCAAGCTCGGCGTCCTCAAGCTGCTCCATCATCAGCTGGAACGTCTCCGCCGGCACCAGATACGCCGTCGGCTTGTTATGCACGAGCACCGCGACCGGCGCGCCCTCGGCCGCGCCGATAACGGCACTCGGATTCTTCTTCAGCTCGCTGATGCTGATCGCGGCGCTGGCAAACAAGGTTTGCATAATTGGCTCCATATTTAGGTCCGAATATAGCTCATGGGATCACTCGTTACAACGACCACCCGAGGCAGACTAACCGGCTCACAACACCCTACTCGTCAGGCAAGACGAATAAACTAGACGATCATGTCCGGCCGCATTCCCGACCAATTCATCGACGAACTGCTTGCGCGCATCGATATCGTCGATGTGATCGAGCAACGCGTGCCGCTGCGCAAGGCCGGGCGCGACTGGTCGGCGCGCTGCCCGTTCCATGACGAGCGCTCGCCGTCGTTCACCGTAAGTCCGGCCAAGCAGTTCTATCACTGCTTCGGCTGCGGCGCGCATGGCAGCGCGATCAAGTTCCTGATGGACTACGACCGCATGGAATTTGTCGACGCGGTCGAGGATCTTGCCGCACGCGCCGGTCTCAAGGTGCCTTACGAAGGCGGCGGCAAACGCACACCCGCGGAAGACTCGACGGATTTGTATACCGTGCTCGACGCGGCCGCAAAGTTCTATCAGCGCGAACTCGGCAAGAACGAGAACGCGCGAGCGTATTTCGATGGGCGCGGTCTCGACGCGCAGACGGTCGAACGCTTCGGGCTCGGTTACGCGCCCGATCAGTGGGATGCGTTGAAGTCCGCGCTCGGCACCAATGAAAAACGCATCGCTCTGCTGGAAAAGTCCGGCATGCTGACGAGCGGCGAGCGCGGGAAATACGATCGTTTCCGCGATCGCGTGATGTTTCCGATCCAGGATCGGCGCGGAAGAACCATAGCGTTCGGAGGAAGAATCATTGAGAAGTCCGGCGATGGATCGCCGGTTCTTGATTCTGGCGTGCAGGACGCACGCAAAAGTGATGGCCCGAAGTATTTGAATTCACCCGAGACGCCGCTGTTCCACAAGGGCCAGCAGCTGTTTGCGCTGTGGCAAGTGCGCCAGGCGCACAGCAAGATTCCGCGCCTGATCGTCGTCGAAGGCTACATGGACGTGATCGCGCTGTTCCAGCACGGCGTCACCCAGGCCGTGGCCACGCTCGGTACCGCGACCACGCGCGACCACGCCGAGCTACTGTTCCGCCAATGTGCAGATGTATACTTCTGCTTCGACGGCGACCGCGCCGGACGCCAGGCCGCGTGGCGCGCGGTCGAATCGGTGCTGCCGCGCATGCGTGACGGGCGCCAGGCGTTTTTCCTGTTCCTGCCTGACGGCGAGGACCCGGATTCGCTGGTGCGCAAGGAAGGCCAGGTCGGGTTTGAAGACCGCTTGAAGGTCGCCACCCCGCTCAGTGAATTCTTCTTCGGCGAGCTCGGCAAGGACGTGAATCTCACGAGCCTCGATGGCAAGGCGCGCCTGGCCGAGCGAGCGCGCCCGTTGATCGGTCAGATTCCCGACGGCGCATTTCGCGATTTGATGCTCGGCGAGCTCGATCGCGTCGCCAATGTGAAGCTGCGCATCGACACCCCCGCCGCGAATGCGCCGCGCAGGCCCGCGCGCCCGCAGGAACGCACGCTGGTGCGCACCGCGGTCGCGCTGCTGTTGCAGAATCCCGGTTTCGTCGCCGCGATCGAGCCGCCGCATCTGTTTTCAACGCTGCGCCAGCCCGGCATCCCACTGTTGAGCGAACTGATCGCGTTATGTCGCGAGCGCCCGGAAATTTCCACCGGCGCGGCCATCGAGCATTTCGGCAAACGCGATGAGGTACGCGCGCTGCAGAAGCTCGCGGTGATGGAATTTCCCGGCGGCGAGGAGCAGTGGAAATCGGAATTTCTCGATGCGCTCACCCAGCTTGATCGGCAGACATCCCAGCAGCGCATCGACGACTTGATGAAACAGCGCGACGAGAGCGTGCTGAGCGACAGCGAGAAACAGGAGCTAGGAACATTGCTCAAGATGATGCGCAGCTAGCTCCGACTGCACGAAAGAAGCTCGCTACGCTTCGTCTCGCTTGCCGATCGCCAGCAACGCAAACAAGGTCAGCGCCGCCGCCGCGGACAGGTAATAGCCCACGTACTGCAATCCGTAGTGACTCGCGAGCCAGGTTGCGATGCCGGGTGCAAGCGATGCGCCCAGGATGCCGGCCAGATTGAATGAGAGCGACGCGCCGGTATAGCGCACTGCGGTCGGATACAGACCAGCCAGTGCGGTGCCGAGCGGTCCGTAAGTAAGGCCCATCAGGAACAATCCCAGCGCGAGGAAGATCAGCACCGCGCCCGGATCATTGGCGACGAACATCGGCGCGAACAACACGCCGAATGCGAGGATCGCCAGCGACGCCGCGATGAGCACCGCGCGCGCGCCGTAGCGGTCCGCGACCATGGCCGATAGCGGTATGCCGAACGCGAACGCGAGCATCGCCGCCATCTGCAGGATCAGAAATTCGCCGCGCGGATAATGCAGCGTCGCCGTGCCCCAGCTCAGCGTGAACACGGTCATCAGGTAGAACAGCAGAAACGTGGCGATGGAAGCGAATGTGCCGAGCAGCAGGATCAGCGGATGCCGCGTGACCACGGTGACTATCGGCAGGCGCACGCGCTCGTTGTTTTGCAGCGCCCGCAGGAAGGCCGGCGTTTCATGCAGCTTCAGGCGCACGTAGAGACCGACCAGAACGAGCAGCGAGCTCAGCAGGAACGGCACGCGCCAGCCATAGGCGAAAAACTGCGCATCGCTCTGGGTATCGCTCAGCAGCAGGAAGATGCCCGCCGAACACAAGAAGCCGATCGGCGCGCCAAGCTGGGGAAACATTCCGTACCACGCGCGCTTGCCCGGCGGCGCATTCTCGGTCGCCAGCAGTACCGCTCCGCCCCATTCGCCGCCGAGGCCGAGCCCCTGGCCAAACCGGCACAGGGCGAGCAACAACGGCGCGGCGATGCCGATCGAGGCATAGGTCGGCAACAGTCCAATCGCGACCGTCGACAAACCCATCGTCAACAGCGCGGCGACCAGGGTCGCCTTGCGCCCGATGCGGTCGCCGAAATGGCCGAATAGCGCCGAGCCGACCGGGCGCGCGAAAAACGCGAGTGCGAAAGTCGCGAACGATTGCAGCGTGGCGGAAGTCGGATCGCTGGCCGGGAAAAACAATTTCGGAAACACCAGCACCGCGGCGGTGGCGTAGATATAGAAATCGAAAAATTCGATCGCCGTGCCGATCAGGCTGGCGAACAGCACGCGCCATTTCGAATTCGCCGCGACGTGTGTCATGTCGTTCGCAGCGCTCGCTGGCGCGTCGTTACTTGCCATCGCAGACATCACTGCCCTTGTCGAACACGATGCGCCATACCCCTGGCGCTTCGCGGCGCCAGATCGAGTTGAAAGTCGCGATGAGTTTGCCATCGGGATCGTGCACCGGCCCCGTGCTCAAAGCCAGCGTGCCCGAGTCCAGCACTTCGACCTGCGCCGGCTCCCACGAGAACGGCGGCTTGGGTTCAGTGTAGAAGCGCTTCCACGCCGCGGCGACCTGCGCCTTGCCGCGCAGCGGCCCCTTGCCGCCGAAGAATATGGTTTCGTCGGCAAGGAAGGTCATGAACGCTGCGTGATCGCGATCGGCCATGGTCTTGGCGAACGCGCGCTCGGTGGCCTCGACTTCGTGCTTGGCTTGTTCGTTCGAAATGCGTGGCGGTGCCGCTGCGCAAGCTGCGATCAGCAGTGCACCGAGTGCGACCATCACTGCGGAAATCGGTCTCATGAACATAACCCTCCCCCTCTGCGCCTTTCAGCGCCCTCGACGCAAATCCGCGCCTATCACCTTCGCCGCATTGTGTCCCGGTGCGCCGGTGACGCCGCCACCCGGATGCGTACCTGCGCCGCAAAGATACAAGCCTGGCAGCGCACCGCGATAATCGGCCTGGCCAAGCATCGGCCGCGCGCTGAACAACTGATTGAGCGACAGCGCGCCGTGGAAGATATCGCCGCCGATCAGACCGAAATCGCGTTCGAGATCGAGCGGCGACTTGATCTGGCGGCCGAGCACCAAATCCTTGAAGCCCGGTGCGTAGCGGTCGACGGTCGCGATCATCAGATCGGCCACTTCGTCGCGATGATCGTCCCACGAGCGCCCATCGGACAAGGTCGGCGCGACATGCTGGCAGAACAGGCTCGCGACATGCTGGCCCTTGGGTGCGAGCGAATCATCGAG
>NZ_DATBQK010000054.1:0-18333 GCF_036560865.1 Rudaea sp. | reverse complement strand
CTCGGCGAACGCGGCAGGTATGGCGCGCAGCGGGCCGAACTGTTCGACCGCGTCGTTGACCCTGGGCTGCCAGCTGATGCCGATGATCCAGCGCGGCTTGCCATCGAAGGTGCGCTGTTCGGAGACGATAGTCAGCGGAATCTGCTCACCGTTGCGCTCGACCACGGCATGGATTTGCGGATTCTTCGCGGCCTGCTCGGCGAGAACATGCACAAACTCGGTCGAATTGGCGATCGCCACATCGTTCACGCGCACGATGCGGTCGCTCGCCTGCATGCCGGCGCGTGCCGCCGGTGAGTCTTTTTCCACCGCACCGGCAATCGCCGGAATCGGCTGCGCCTGCAGTCCGATCTGCTCGAACACCGCATCGTTGTCCGGCGCGCCGGGCGGCAGCTTGCTCAGGCTCAGCGTGACCGCACGCGACTGACCCTGCGGGTTGGTCACATCGATTTCGATGTCGCGATGGACGGCGGCGGCCTGGATGACGGCGAGCATTGCCCCGCTCATGGAATCCACATTTTCGCCGTCGACCGCCACCATGCGATCGCCGGCTCGCAGGCCCGCCTCGGCGGCCAGTCCCTTGGGCGTGTCGATCACCGGCTGATAATCCGGCCTGCCGACCACGAACATCAACCAGAACGCCGCGATGGTGAACAGGATATTGAATGCCGGGCCGGCGACGGCGATCGCGATGCGCTGCCACGCCGGTTTGGAATAGAACTCGCCCGGCTGCTTGGCGACGAGTTCAGGATCGTCGGCCTCGCGCGCGTCGAGAAACTTCACGTAGCCACCGAGCGGGATCGCGCCGACCGCATATTCGGTACCGTCGCGGCCGAAACGCGACCACAGCGGATTGCCGAAGCCGACCGAGAAGCGCAGCACCTTGACGCCAAAGCGCCGTGCGACCCAGAAGTGGCCGAACTCGTGGAAGGTGACCAGCACGCCGAGCGTGACCAGCAACCACCACACCGAACCGAAAAATTCGCTCATCTAACACTATCTCTTAACAGGGGCCCGCCGCTTGCGCCGCATGCATGGCATTGATGCTGCCGCCTTCCCTCACCGGGCAGCCCAATCGATCTGAGGGCGTGTAAGGGAAAAGCGAGTGGCGACGGCCCGGTATTTTCCCATACTTGGGCTTGCCGATGGGCGAATCTCAGCAAAACCCTTGCCGCATCTTACGTTGCGCGATCTGGCGCGCGGTTAAATCGGCGTGAAGCAGGGTCTCGATGCTGTGCACGGGTTCAGCCGGCATTGCGCCGAGCGTGGCCTCGATCAATTCGGCGATCGCGAGAAACGATAGATTGCCGTCGAGAAACGCTGCGACCGCGACTTCGTTCGCGGCGTTGAGAATGGTCGGCGCGGTCCCGCCCGCGGCGAGCGCACGGTAGGCGAGGTCGAGGCAGGCAAATGTGTCGCGGTCGGGCGCTTCGAACTGCAATTGTCCGATGCGGATCAGATCGAGCGCCGGCACGCCGGCATCGACGCGTTGCGGCCAGGCAAGCGCATGCGCGAGCGCGGTGCGCATGTCGGGATTGCCGAGCTGGGCAAGCATCGAACCGTCGGCGTATTCGACCAGCGAATGCACGAGGCTTTGTGGATGCACGACGACCTCGATCTGCGCGGGCGCGGCGCCGAACAGCCAGTGCGCTTCGATGACCTCGAGGCCCTTGTTCATCAGCGTGGCCGAATCGACCGAGATCTTGCGCCCCATGCTCCAGTTCGGATGCGCGCAGGCCTGCGCGGGTGTGATGGTCGCAAGCTCGGCGCGTTTCCTGCCGCGAAACGGCCCGCCCGAGGCGGTCAATACGATACGGCGCACGCCTGCCTTTTCAATGGGGTCAGACTCGATTGATCTGTTTGATTGTTTGTCGAGGAGCGATGGACGCTTGATCAATCGAGTCTGACCCCATTGAAAAGGCAGGCACTGGAAAATCGCGTTGTGCTCCGAATCGATCGGGATCAGGTCTCCGCCGCCTGTGTGCAGCGCGTCGAGCAGCAGGGCGCCTGCCATCACCACCGCTTCCTTGTTGGCCAGCAGCAAGCGCTTGCCCGCGCGCGCGGCGGCGAGCGTGGATTCGAGCCCGGCGGCGCCGACGATTGCGGCGATCACCGTATCGCAGTCGCCCGACGCTGCCTCAAGCAGCCCTGCCGCACCGCCCGCCGCGCGCGTGGAGAGTCCGGCGCTGGCGAGCTTGTCGCGCAGTTGGGTTTCCAGCGCTGCATCGGCGATGACCGCGAGATCGGGTTGGAAGCGCACACACAGTGCAACGAGCTCGTCGACCTTGCGATGCGCGGCAAGCACGCTGGCACGGAAGCGGTCGGGATGACGCGCGATCACGTCGAGCGCGCTCGCACCGATCGAGCCGGTCGCGCCGAGTACGGCGATTCTTTTCATAGACCGAGCAGGAATTTGCCGAGCGCGAAGATCGGCAGTGCGGCAAAAACACCGTCGAGGCGATCGCAGACGCCGCCGTGCCCAGGGAACAGATTGCCCGAGTCTTTCACGTTGGCATGGCGCTTGATGAGGCTCTCGAACAGATCGCCGGCGATGGAAAACACCACGCTGATCAGGCCGAGCACGATCAGCGCCGCGAGCGTAAAGCCACGCACGTCGAGCATCCAGCCGCCGATCGCCGCGACCAGGGCCGAACCGACCAGGGCACCGTAAACGCCGGCCATGGTTTTCCCCGGGCTGATCTGCGGCGCGAGTTTGATCTTGCCCCAGCGGCTGCCGGCGAGATAGGCGAACGTGTCCGCCGCCCAGATCAGGACCAGCGCATACAATGCCCAAGTGTGCGGCGCCGTCTGACCCAGATGCAGACGCATCATCGCCGCCCACGCGGGCAGCACGGTCAGCGCGCCGGCAACCAGTTTGAGTGCGACGTGCTCGCGCGTCGGCGACGCGGCGAAGGAAAAGTGCCGCAGCCAGGCGAATACGACCAGCCACCAGAGGCAACCGGCGCCGATCACAGTCCGCCAGACCAGCGCCGAGTCGCAATTCCACAGCCAGACGATCGCCAGCGCACCGCCGGCGACCAGTACGCTGCGCCATGGCCGCGAGCGCATCCCCGCAAGCCGCGTCCACTCCCACCACGCGAGCACGCACAGCGCGCTGATGATCGTCATGAAGCCGAGTCTCGGCATCAGCAGGATCATCGCGATGGCGAGCGGTGTGACCAGCAGGGCGGTGATGACGCGTTGTCTCATTTCTATACCTGGACGCTGGTTTTGCCATAGCGGCGTTCGCGTCCGCCGAAATCGGCCAACGCGCGGGCGAGACAGTTCTGGTCGAAATCCGGCCACAGCACATCGCTGAAATACAGCTCGCTGTAGGCCAGTTGCCAGAGCAGGAAATTACTCACGCGCCGCTCCCCGCCGGTACGGATAAACAGATCCAGCGGCGGCAGATCGGCCAGCGAGAAGAACGCGGACAGCGTGCGCTCGTCAATCTGCGCTGCGTCAATTTCGCCACGCTGCGCTGCCTGCGCCGCCTGGCGCGCGGCCTGCGCGATATCCCAGCGTCCGCCGTAGTTCACCGCGATATTGAGCGCGAGCTTGCCGTTGGCCCGGGTTTTCGCCGCCGCCGCCTGCATGCGCTCGCGCAGAGCCGGCGCAAATGCGGCGAGTTCGCCGATAAAGCGCAGGCGCACGCCGTAGCCATGCAGTTCATCGACCTCGCGGTCGAGCGCCTTGAGGAACAATTCCATCAGCGCGCTGACCTCGGTCTGCGGACGCTGCCAGTTTTCCGAGGAGAACGCGAACAGGGTCAGCGCCTCGATGCCGCGGCGCAGACAGAACTCGATCGCCGCGCGCACGGCTTTCTGCCCCGCACGGTGGCCGAACGTGCGCGGCCGATGGCGCTGACTGGCCCAACGTCCGTTGCCGTCCATGACGATGGCGATATGCCGCGGTTGCAGCATTGTGGAAATTTCCACATTGTGCACCGGCGGGGTTGGCTGCGGCTGACTCAGGTTCCCCTCCACGAGATCTGATTGCAGTTTATGCGCGGAACGTGAGCGTGCTGCAGCACACCGACACTACATCGTTATCAACTCTTCTTCCTTGCTCTTCACCACGGCGTCCACGTCCTTGACGAATTTGTCGGTGAGTTTCTGCATCTCGTCTTCGGCTTTGCGTTCCTCATCCTCGGTGATCTTCTTGTCCTTGAGGAGTTCCTTGATCTGATGCATTGCGTCGCGGCGCACGTTGCGCACCGCGACCTTGGCCGTCTCGCCTTCATGCGACACGTGCTTGGACAATTCCTTGCGGCGCTCCTCAGTCAGCGGCGGCAGGTTGATGCGGATCACCGTGCCCGCCGTGGTTGGATTGAGACCCAGGTTGGCGGCGATGATCGACTTCTCGACCGCCTGCACCATGGTCTTTTCCCACGGCGTAATCGTGAGTGAACGCGCGTCGGCGACGGCGATGTTCGCGACCTGACTGATCGGCACATCGGAGCCGTAGTAATTCACCTTCAGATGCTCGACCAGCGCCGTGCTCGCGCGGCCGGTGCGCAGGCGCTGCAATTCGTGCCGCAGCGCATCGACGCTCTTGGTCATGCGCAACTGGGCGTCTTGTTTGATCTCGTTGAGCATGGATGCATTCCGCGGAACCAACGGGCTGCGAAGTATAACAGCGTCGTTGCGCGGTCGAGTCCGCGGCAATATCGTTTGCCCAAACTGCACCCGGGGTCGGGCGTTGCGCGAGCTATCGCGGCGACGCCAGCTGGATATTCAATTGGGGCGGATCCGCGGTTTTTGCATGGGCATTGGCGATCAACGCCACGGTAGTGACCAGCATGACGCCGAGCAGGAGGACACCGAGCAACAAAATGCCTGGCAGCGATCGGCGACCGAATGCCGTGCAAGTTTTCGAGTTGGGTTCCGGCAATTTCAGTTGGCTGTTCATCGTCTTCCCGTTGTGCTTGCCTGTGCGTTGCATCGACCCGCCGGCTGAAGCCACCTAGCCTTCACTGCATTGCACCTACAGTTACAGGATTCAGCAAATCGGGAGGGAAATTACCTGCACCGCAGCAGCGACGTTGACTGCACTCTTGCTGCGCAGCCAACCCACTCGCCGATCGCAGGACTCTTTCGGAGCTGAGGGTCACTGCGGCGGGCAAAGCCCGATGTGTGCTATTGGCGAAATGGCAGCGTGCCGGTTCAGAAGCTGTGCGTCAGCTTGAATAACACAACGCGCCTCAATTCGAGTCAATGGATTTGGGAACTGGGATGGGTCGGTAGTTTGCGTCGAACGCGACTTCCTGCAGCATCCATCCCTCGCGGCTGGTGAACGCCCCCCAGAAACGCCGCAGCGTGTACCACTGCATTGCGACGAGGCCACGGCCGTTGTCGGCGTTGGCGACCGGATCACCAAGACCGGTCGGGTGCGTCGGCTCGTCGTACAGCGCCGTGCCGAACAGGTTGTCCCACACCGAAAGTACTTGGCCGTAGTTGCAGTCGTGCAGTTTCGGCCGCGCTGGGTCCGGCAGCATATGGTGCAGGCGATGAAAGCGCGGGTCGACGAGCAGCCGTTCGAAGACTCTTCCAAAGCCGAGCCGCGTGTTGGTGTGCGAAAGGTTCTGCACGAGCTCGGCCGACAGCACCAGCCAGGCGAACTGCCCGGCATTGACGCCCATGAGCAGACCCACGGTGGCGAGCAGGCACGATTCCAGTACGATGTCCAAATAGCTGACGCGGGCGTTACTCCAGCAGTTCACCTGGCGCTGGCTGTGGTGCATGCTGTGCAGAGCCCACCACCAGGGAATCGCGTGCTGGGCGCGGTGCATCCAGTAATACGCCAGGTCGTTGAGGACGTAGTAGAGGCCGAAGGCAAGGTAGGGATGCTCGTGGATGTGCGGGACGAAATGCAGCAGGCCGTCGAAAGGCACGCCAAGCAGCCCGATTGCGCTGTTGAACAAGCTCGCGAACGGCGACAACACAAAAAAAGCGAGCAACGGGTTCAAGCCGATCAGCAGCAGCGTGAAACGCCGGTCGACCGTTGTCAGCTTGCGCTCTTTCCAGCCCTCCGCCGGCGCGAGTGTTTCGAGCGGACGGAACACGCAGGCGATGATCGCGATTTGCAGCAGCGCGATCAGCAGCGCTTCGGCGATGTCTTCGGGCTCTCCGATCAGGGTGCCCAGATGCAGAAAGGCCAGCGCCGGCTCCACCGCATGTGCGGAAACCCGGTCGACCGCCAGCCACCACCAATGCGCGAACACTTCTAACATGTTGGGTGACGCGATGCTGTTTCAGCTGTTCTCGAACGGACCGAATGAAACCGGCCCGGCGGATTCTGCGCCGCCACGGTGCAGAGCCGTCATTGTAAAGCGTAGCGACGTGGCTGGTTGGCCCTAGAAACTGCGCGTCAACCGTGCTTCGATGGCATACTTGAAGTCGAACACCGTATCGCCCCAGAACTCGTGCTGGACGCTGGCCGATACGAGGTACTTGTTGCTGAAAGCGTAGTCGAAGCCGAGGCCTGCGGCATGATAATCGTGCTGGGCGGTGCGCTGCCTTTCGTACCAAAAGATGTCGAAGTTCGGCTTTCCAAGGCCGGCCCTTGCGCCGAAGCCGGCGCGGCCCGTCACGAACCCGCGCACCGAGAACTTCTCGGTGACGAACCAGCCGAGTTCGCCGTCGAAGCGCTGGTAGCCGGGATTGATGCCGAGCACATGCTGGCTGAGCGCATAGCCGTAACCGAGCTTGTAGTAGAAATCGGTGAAGTCGAACTGGTGCGACAGCGTCACCGCGAGCAGCAACTGGCGGAGATCTTGTCCCACCACGGCGTTGCCGTAGGTCGGGTAGTCATGGGTCGGGATATACGCGGTGGCCGACGGCGTGATGTCGTAGCCGCCGATGCTGGCGTGCCACGCCGCGCCGATGTTCCAGTCCTGCCAGGCACCGTGATAGTTGCCGTCGTCGAGGAACGGCGAGTCCGGCTGTTGCGGAGTCAGCGGCGGTGCGCCCGCGCATTGCGGCGCAGCGGTGATAGTCGGGCAGTTCTGGAAGGCGGCGGGACCGGTGGCGCGGCCGTCGAAGTAACGGACTCCGCCGTAGATCGTCCAGTCGTTGCTGACGTTATAGCTCGCGTCGAAGCCAGTGCCCAACATGTGCACGACGCCGAGCGGCAGCTTGAGGTTGGAGCGCAGCCAGAAGCCGTTGATGTCGGTATCGAAGAAGTCGATCGAAACGCTGCCATGGCCTTGCGCAGAGCGTTTAGGCGAGTCGTCGGCCGACGCAGCCGTCTGGCTGCTCGCGTCTTGCGCCTGCGCGTTCGCCGGCCGCGCGCAAAGCGCGCCGAATACTACAACCACACCCAATGCAGCACAGCAGAAACCGCGCATAGCCGACTCCCGAAAATGAATACACAACATTCACCCCTCCCAATTCCGTCGCTGGAACGGGAGAATTCGACTTGCTACCCCGGCGCGTGAACTATGTCCCGCGCGTCTTCATCGTCTGCTCGATCGTCTTCAGAAACTGGTTGATATTCGCGTCTTCGTTGAGCGCCAGCGGATACTGTTTGCGCGCGGCCTCGTCGTTGCCGTGCTGAAACACCGGAATCAGCGACGGCTCGTGGTTGACGCGTGCGATCTGCGCATTGATCGCCGGCAGATCCCCAGCGTAGGCAATGATGACGTCGTAGGGTTGCGCGGCCAGCGCTTTGGCCAATGCATCGGGGGTCTCGACCACGGTCACCTTGTGTCCGGCTTTTTCCAGACTATGGTGAAAATCCTGCCTGTCCGAACCAATTGCTTGCTCTGTGGCGGATCCGGCGTAGAGCAGGATATTCGCCGGATGCCGGGTGATGAAGGCGTGGTAGCGCAGCGCGCCACCCATGCGGTACATCACTTCTCCGCATGCCTGCGCATCCGAGGCGGAAATGGCGACGGCCAACAACAATGTTGTCGTACTGAGTGTCGTGAGCTTGTTCATGGGCTTACTCTCCTCGCGGGTGTGGGACTGCGTGTGCAGCCATCCTGGGCTAGGGTTTCTCCTGCGTCACGTTGTTTGCGGTATTGCTTCCGGAATTAGGGGTGGGGATTACAGGCTCGGCCGTAATCGCAAAAAACACGGGCAGACTCGTCACGGAGTTTCCCTCTGTCTCGAGATCCAGGCTGGCGATCAAACGGTCCGGATGCGGGTTCGGCAAGCGCGGATCGCTGATGGGCCTCTGGAACAGTCCGCCGATAAGCCGAAAGGCGTCACCCTGAACCCAGCCGATTGGAACCGACCAGTCAACTCCAGGGAATGCAGGTAATTCATGCAGAGTGCGCAACGGCAAGATGGCTTCGCTGCCGTCGCGGTAGTGCAGGCGGATATCGGCATAGGTCACTTCGTTGCTGACCTGAGCCAGCATGGGCGCGTGCATCAGTACGTGGAATGCTGCAATCGGCAGTGCCGGTACCTTGATGCCGGTCAATTTGGCTTGAAGGTGCACATCGTGATGCAATCCAATGACGGTGCCGGTGGAGCGCAACTCGGCTGCGCCACGCAGATCATAGTCCACGCCATCGATGCGTGGACGGCCGAACGGCAGACCGGCGCCTGCAGGGAAGACCGTGTTCATGATGTTGTTGGTGGTCCCTGGCGCGGCAGTGTAGACCGCGGTCAGATCGAGCAACAACGGGCTGGTGTCAGAAGCGCGCAACGGCAACGGAACTCCGGAAATCATGCGCGCTACGGGCGGTTCTGGGCGTGATTCCGCTGCTGACCCCGGGCCTGGGTCGCGTCGTCGCAGATCCCGTGTTTCGGCCGCGTCGGCCCGACGCATGATGCGCTGCCCGCCGCTTTCCGGCGCCAGCAAGCCGGCATCCGCGCTCAGGTCGGATGACGCTCGGCTATCGGTTGCTACCGGCCATACCAGCCATTCTTGTTGCATCGTCCGGCACAACAGTTGCTGATCGTCGCGCGAAAACGCAAGTTGTGCCACGGCATCCACCGCGGGCATGTCCGTATGCAACGCGGGTGCTATCGGCACCAGTGTTGTCGCGTCGTAGACCTGCACGTCGCGGCCGAACGCGTGCGCAATCAAACGTCCGTCGTGGCTGACTGCGAACACTGTCGTCGCTTCGCCGCCATAGCGTCGTTCGCTGCTGCGTTCGTCATGCGTGCCAGGATCGAGTATAAGGCGATCCTTGGTGGCCAGCAGCGGTTTGTTGCCGAGCAGAGTCACGCCGATCGGGTAGGCGCCCGGAACATTGCGTCGCTCGCGCAACACACTCGCGCGTGGATCCCAGCGGATCAACTCGGCGTTATCGCTCAGGGTGTCATCGACGTTGCGTGTGACCAGCCATACTTGGGTTGCATCGGCGGTGAACGTTGCCCACAAGACCGGCCGCTGCGCGTCGTGCGGATAGGCGCCGAGGCGCTGCAGGGTGGCGCTGTCGAATATCTCGGTCGAGCCGTCAGGGGGCCCTGTGGCGAGTAGACGCGACGCATCCGGCGAAAGCTCCAGTTGCCGCAGGGGGCCCTTGACGGTAGCGCCGCCCACACGCAGTTTTCCGGTTCTCAGATCGTAGCTTTCCAGATTTTCCTCAAAGCCACTCTTGCCGTTGTGGCCGAATGCCAACACTACGAAGGCGCCGTCGGCGCTTGCAGCCAGGCGCATGGGATTTGCGCGCAGCGCGAGTGGCGGGTAGCGAGGTTT
This sequence comes from Rudaea sp., assembly GCF_036560865.1. Lineage (GTDB taxonomy): Bacteria > Pseudomonadota > Gammaproteobacteria > Xanthomonadales > Rhodanobacteraceae > Rudaea. The sequence goes on along the minus strand of NZ_DATBQK010000054.1, from coordinate 8,679 downwards.
CATCGTCGCCGCATCGAAAACGAAAAGCTGTGGTCCGGCGGAAGCGACCAGCGTTTTTGCCCCATCCACAAGTTCGGCGAAGCCGACCGGTTGTGGCAGATCCACCCACGGTGTCGCCGGCCCGCCATGTACGGACGCGACACGAATCTTTGTGTAGGCCACATCGGGTACATGCTCGCCGTCGAAATTCAAGCCGGCGGCAACTAATTGTGCCGAACGTTCAGGCAGCATCGGCGAATGCGGTAGCCGCCACAAACGCACTTCGCCGTCCATGTCTGCGGTCGCAAGCAAGCCGGTTTGCGGGGATTCGCTGACCCAATATTGACCGCTCCGCTCCGAGCGCGTGGGGCCCGAAATCAGGCGTGTTGCGGGCATTCCGTTTGGGCCCGGCTTTGGCAAACGCCACAAGGTCGTCTCGCCAACACCCGAGGCGATCAGCAGTCGCCTGCGGCGATCGACCGCCACGTGGCTCACAATGAAATCGTTTTGCATCTGGCCGGAATGAAGGGCCGTTCCGCTGGCGACATCGAAGGCATACGCGGCGCCGTCCTGGTCAGCCACGCCGAGCCACGCGCTGTCTTCGCTGAACTCCAGCCAGGTGATTTCGCGGCCCGCGGGCATCGGCAACTGGCGTGCGGCGAAGGTCTTCAGATCGATGAGGAATACGCTGCCATAGGCGTCGCCCAGCGCGAGCTGAGATCCGTCGCCGCTTTCGCGCCATGCAGTCGCAACATCGTGACTCGGCAGTTGTATTGGCTGCGACACGGACAGCTGCCGCGGATCGAATCGTTCGAGTTCCAGGTTGGTGTTGCTAAACCTCAGTCCGAGATGCCCGTTTTGCGTCAGCAACCAAGGTAGATTGGGGTCGATTGGATTTGGATCCGGGTGATCCGAAACGGGCCGCCAAGGTTTGACCTGCCAAAACTGCACCTCGCTGCGCCTGTTATAGAGCAGTGCAAAGCGGCCGTCGGCGCTGTAGTTCGCATTCGTGAAGTCCGCGAATGCCGCAGGCGGTTTGATTACACGCGCGGCATCAAGATCGATCAGGTACGTGTTGTTGTCGGCTGGATTTGCTGACAAAGAGAACCACTCCAGGGTGGCGCGCAGGCGATGGTTGTCGACAAAGCGCAGCAATTGCGGAACCCGGGTGGTGCCGTCGGAAGTCGGCAGATCGGCCAGGTCCACGCGGCCGCGCTCGGTCAAGGTTGCGGTGTCGTACCAGCGCACGCTGACATCGTTCAGGCCCACCGCGAGCAGGCTGCCATCGGGGCTGAGCGCAACTGTTATTGGATTCGCATCCGCAATGATCATGCGATCGATCAGGATGACGCCTTGATTGAGAACTACACTGACCTCGCGGCGCTCGACGCTGGCAAGGTCGTTCTTGCCGGCGCGTTCCTGCTCTTCGATATTCGCTATCAGTTGCGGCAGTGCCTCGAACCCTTTGCCGTCTCTCTCCAGACGCAGAGCGGCGTCGTGGCGGCTGGCCCACAGACGTTGGTTCGAGGTTGTCGCATTGTTTTCGGCGAGTTGTCTTTGTTGTTCGGTGCTTTGCCTTTGTGTTTCGGCGCGACGCCATTGTTGAGTCGTGGCGGCAATTCCCGCCAACAGAGCGCTGAACGCGAGAACCGCCAGCGCGGCGACTTTTGGTTCGCGACGCGCCCAGCGCCAGCTGCGCTGAGCGATATTCAACGGATGCGCGCGTACCTCGCGACCCTCGATGAAACGGGCCAGGTCGTCAGCCAGCGCTCGCGCGCTCGCATAGCGCCCGGCGACATCGCGTGCCATGCACTTGAGAATGATCGCTTCGAGATCGCGCGGCAGGTCCTCGACGTAACGGCGCGGGCTGCGTAATGCTCCCTCGACGACGAGCTTGAGTGTGGCATGTGGCGAATCGCCGAGAAACGGCGGCTGCGCTGTGACCAGTTCGTAAAGAATCGCACCCAGTCCCCAGATATCCGTGGCGGCCGTGATTCTGCGTGCCCCGACCGTCGCCTGTTCCGGCGCCATGTAGCTGGGAGTGCCGGAGACTTCATCGCTGTCGGCGGCCAGCCCGTCGTCGAGGCGTCGGGCCAGGCCGAAGTCGGCGACGTGCGGGTTGCCGTCCTCGTCAAGCAGTACGTTGGCCGGCTTCAGATCCAGATGCAGCACGCCCAGGCGATGGGCGTAATCGACCGCCTCGGCAATCGTGCGCATCAAGGTCGCTGCGCGTGCTGCGGGCAGGCGTCCGTCGCGCTTGACCACAGCTGCCAGGCTCGATCCCTGGATCAGGCGCATGCTGAAGAAATGCAGCTCCTCCGCGCTGCCGACCTCGTAGATCGCCACGATGTTCGGATGCTGCATACGCGCCGCGTTCTGCGCTTCGCGATGAAAACGCTCGACGAACTCGCGCGATGCCCACGGACCGGCAGCGAGCAGTTTCACGGCGACATCACGATCCAGGCTCGCCTGGCGCGCGCGGTAGACCACGCCCATGCCGCCTTCGCCGATCAACTCCAGAAGTTCGTAATCGCCGAACTGGCGCTGCACCGGATCGGTCAGATCCAGTTCCAGCGCGTCGTTGGGCAGAAAGGCGAGGTTGCGTCCCTGCGACGCCCCCGTGATTGCGGTGCGCGACATGCTGCCGAAGGCCAGATTGGCCAAGGCCGAGCCGTGTACGTGCAAGGCCAGGGTATCGGCGTCCAGTGCGCTGGGCAGCGAATCGTCGTTGCGACGCGCGTTCATCGCCGTCAGTGCATGCCGACCAGCACCGCGTGCAACGCGTCCTGTTCGGTCGCCAGTTCTTCGGCCGAGGTAACGGTGTCGGCGAGCTCTTCGCCGACGAGTTCGCGAAAGCGCTGGCGCAGGCGTTTCAGAGCAACAACGAGTGCCAGCGGGCGCGAGTTCAACTGCTGTGCTATCGCTTCGTATTCGCCGGGCCCCGGGTCGTGCGCGAGATGGGGCTGCAGCGCTTCGTACATGGTCAGATGACCGGCGCGGTTGGCTTCCGAGCGCAGGCGCTTGAACGCACGGCTGATGACTTCGAGTGCGAAGCCGCGCTGATAGGCTTCCTCGGGCGACGTCGCGCTGGCACTGTCGCGTTCGAAGCGCTGTTCGAGATCGGCTGGTGCGCTGAGTTCGACTGCGGGATCGTCGGCAGGCGTTTCCTTCCAGTCGCTGCCGAGGAATGCGTGCAGGCGACTGAGCAGATAACGGCGGAAATCGCCGCGTGGCGCGCCGACCTGATCGGCGTGAAATGCGTGCATCAGGTGCTTGAGAAAGCTGCCGGTGATATCGCGCGCGATGGCCGGCGCATGGCCGCAACGACGCACGTAGGCATAGACCGGATACCAGTAGCGCTGCACCAGTTCGGCCAGCGCGCCGCGCCCGTCCGTGTCGGTCGACGTAGACGCTGTATGCATGACCACGGACCAGCGTGTGGTGGCGAATCTGTCGTTGGAACGGCTTGAATGGCTAATCATCACTTTGCGGCTCCCCGACATTTGGCCAACCCCTATTCAGGAACTGGCCGGTGAAATTACAGCGTTATGCTGAAAACCTTACGCCACCGCATGGCCGAGAGCTGCGCGCAGGCCGCGCAGCTCGGCTTCGAGATCGTCGCGATCCAGCGTCGTCTGCGCCAGTTCCGCGCGCACCAGCTCGCGCAATCGGTGGCGCATGCGATGCACGGCGACCGCGAGCGTGTTGCGGCGCAGGTTGAGCGCAGCTGCGGCGCGCGCGTAGTCTTCCTCGTCGGGGCGTTCGGTCAGAAATTCCTGCAACTGCTCGAACAGCGCACCCTTGCCCGCACGCTCGGCCTCTGCGCGCAGCTTGGCCAGCGCCGAATCGAGTACCGCGACCGCCCAGCTGCGTTCGAATTCATACTCGGGCGAGGCGTGCACGCCGGCGGTGATCGCGCCGCCGCTGCTGTCGGACATGAGCAGATCGAAATGCACGCCGCCGCCACGCTTGATGGCGTGGTTTTCCATGTCCGAGTTGATCAGGAAACGCTTGAGCGCAGTCAGCAGAAACGCGCGAAACTTGCCGCGCGCCGGATCGGCATCGGCGTGGTAGGCGTGCTCGAGAAAACGCGTGAAGAAACTCTGCGCCAGATCTTCCGCGACGTCGGGGGTATATCCGCGGCCGCGGATATAGGCGAGCACCGGAGGGCGATAGGTGCGGCACAGGGCCTCCAATGCCGTTCGTGCCTGCGAGGGATCGCCGCGGGCGCGCAGCACAATGCTCCAATGCGTCGTATCGAACCGTGTCATTGCACGTCGTTTCCCGGGCAAAGTCGTGCCGCGCACAGTCTGCCACAACTTTGGTTTTTGTGCGGATTGCGGCGCTGGCGCGTCTGCAAGGATGCAAGCGCGGTTCGCCGTCGTTGGTTTCGGCATACTCGACTCATGCATGCGGCGCGTAGCTGATGTCGAGCTACCCTTTCAGAAACGGTCGCGGAAATTACGACGTGAAGAAACTCGTGCTTTGCCGGCGCCAAAAAAAGCCCCGCGGGAGCGGGGCTAACTAGGGCTCCATCGCGCGTCCATGCGCAATGGGCGGGGGGGTCACTTCACGGCGACGGCTTGCGCTGACTGGCGTTGCTCGTAGTCGCGCAGAAAAGTCTGGTAGCGCTCGGCGACTTTCGAATACGACGTGTTGTATTCCGGATAGGCGCCGGCGGCTCCGAACAACATGCCGATTTCGCGCGCGCTGAAGTTGCGGCGGATTTCGCCGTGGAACGCGCTGCACGCAGCGGCTGCATTCGGCGGCGTGCACTCGGTTACTTCCTTGCCGGCTGCGGCAGCCAAGGCGCCTGATGCATCGTTCGGACTGCTGCGTACGGTGACTGGCGAGAGGGAACGGGTTTCCCCGGCAGTGGCGGAAACAGCGACGATGGACAGACAAATTGCGGTGGTCAGCAGAATGGATTTCATGACGCTCTCCTTGAGATGATTGGATGAACAGTGGATGCGATCGTTCCCTCGATCGCATCCACGCCCTGACGGAGGCGGCGTTCGCATCCTGGTTGCGGAAACGACTGCCTTCACCGATATATTTCAGGAATGGCCGAGCACGATTACAGGCCCGCCGGGGAAAATTCCGGCAACCGCATCCATGCGCGCCCCGCATTGCACGGAGCGCGTCTGTCGAAGTGTTAAAAAGTGGATAAGTGAATTATTTGCCGGTGTCGACCAGGGTGCCGACCTGCTCGCCGCGCACGATGCGCATCAGATCGCCTTCGCGGCCGAGGTCGTAAATGCGCAGCGGCAGCTTGTTGTCGCGGCAGAGCGCGATCGCCGCCGTGTCCATCACCGCAAGCTTGCGTTCGATCACCTGGTCGTAGGTCAGGCGTTCATAGCGCTGCGCGTTCGGGTCCTTCTTCGGGTCTGCGCTGTACACGCCATCGACCTTGGTCGCCTTGAGCACGACCTCCGCGCCGATCTCGATCGCGCGCAGCGCGGCGGCCGAGTCGGTGGTGAAGAACGGGTTGCCGGTGCCGGCGGCGAACACCACGACGCGGCCCTTTTCCAGATGCCGGATCGCGCGGCGGCGGATGAAGTCCTCGCACACCTCGTTGATCTTGATCGCGCTCATCACGCGCGCCTCGGCGCCGACTTTCTCCAGCGCATCCTGCATCGCGAGCGCATTGATCACGGTGGCGAGCATGCCCATGTGGTCGCCGGTGACGCGGTCCATGCCTGCCGCGGCCAGACCTTCGCCGCGGAAAATGTTGCCGCCGCCGATCACCAGGCCGATCTGGACTCCGGCGCGTTGCACATCGAGCGCCTCGCGCGCCAGACGCCTGAGCACTTTCGGGTCGATGCCGTAATCGGAATCGCCCATCAGCGCCTCGCCGCTGAGTTTCAAAAGGATACGTTTATACTTCGTCTCGGCGGGCATGCGCATGTCTCCGGAGGCGGGGAGGGCAAAACAGACATATTGTAGCGAAGCAGGGGCGCTTCGGGGGCCCCCGCATGCCGCTCCGGCGCGCCAGCTGCGCTAAACTCGACAAATACAACGCCGCATGAGTCCGTGCTCATCCGGCGTTTTGCCTAAGGGGGCATAGCCGGTGGGATCTTTCTTCGCCGAACTCAAGCGCCGCAACGTGATCCGCATGGCCGGGTTGTATCTGGTCGGCGCGTGGCTACTGGTGCAGGTGTCGAGTACTGTGTTGCCTGCGTTCGACGTGCCGGGCTGGGCGCTGCGTGCGTTGATTATCGTGCTGGCGATCGGCTTTCTGCCGGCGATATTCGTTTCTTGGGTATTCGAGCTCACGCCCGATGGCCTCAAACGTGACGAGGACGTCAAGCTCGAGGAGTCCATCGCCCCGCAGACGGCGCGACGCATGAATCGACTGCTTCTGATCGTGGCTATTCTGGCGATCGGCTATTTCGCGTTCGACAAATTCGTTCTCGCGCCGCGCCGCGATGCAACGCTGGTGGCGCAGACGACCGCGCGGGTCGCCGCCGAGGCCACTGCGGAAAAATCGAAGGTCAATCCGCGTTCGATCGCGGTGCTGCCGTTCGTGAACATGTCCACCGATGCGGAAAACGAATTCTTTTCCGATGGTCTGTCCGAGGAAATTCTCAATTCGCTGGCACGCATCGAGGGCATGCAGGTGGTCGGGCGCACGTCGTCGTTCCAGTTCAAGGGCAAGAGTGAAGACCTGCGCGCAGTCGGCGAAAAGCTCGGAGTGGCCTCGGTCCTGGAAGGTAGCGTGCGGCGCGAAGGCGAACGCGCGCGCATCACCGCGCAGCTGATCCGCACGTCTGACGGCATCCACCTGTGGTCGCAGACCTACGACCGCACTGTGAAGGACAGCCTGGCGGTGCAACTGGATATCGCCGAGCAGGTGGCCGGCGTGCTGAACGTGGTGCTGGACGACAAGCAGCGCGCGCACATGCGTGCGGCGGGCGTGAAGAATGTCGATGCCTCCATCGCCTACCAGAAAGGCTGGAAGCTCTACATCGACGCGCACCGCAAGCCCGACATCGATTTGATCGATGGCCTGCGCCTGGCCAATGTCGAATTCGACAAGGCGATCGCGCTGGAGCCGGATTTTTCCTTTGCGTATTTCGCCGAGACGGGTCTGTACGAACACATCCTGATCGCCGATGACCGCAGTCAGGCCGAACGCCTCGATGCGCAGCGTTCTTCGTTGCACAGCCTCCAACTGGCGGCCGATAACAGCCCGGATGGGCAGCAACGCCAGTTGGCGCTGGCCGAACGGCAATTCCTGAGCGACGACTGGCATGGCTTGTCGGACAACATTGGGGCGGCACTCAAACAACCCGGTTGCAGCGCGCCGAACTGGATGCCGGTTTTCGCCAGCGCCTTCGGCTATAGCGACCTCCTTGAAGACCTCGGCGCGCGGGTGAATGCCTGCGATCCCTTGAATTCGATCAACTTCAACACGCGATCCTGGGCGGCGCTCGCGACCGGGCACCCTGAGCGCGTACTGGCTGTCGAGGCGGCGGCAGTGCAGGCGCGCGGCGGCGGCGCAATCGCAACTCCCAATCAAGCCATCGCGATGACGATGATGGGGCGGATCGCGGAAGCTAGGACGGTGCTTGCGTCGATGGAGGCGCGCGGCGAAGGCTATTACATGGCGCAAGTGATCGTGGGCACGGCCGCTGGCGAAAGCGCAGCAAGCATCCACGCCCGCTTGCAGGGCGTGGATCGCAAGAACTCGAAATTGAAAATGTGGGCCACCGCCGACGCGGTTGAAGCCGCACTGTCAGGCAATCGCGCCGAAGCCAATCGGCAAGCAGCAGCGCTGGATGCGCGACCGGCGGGCGGGCTGCTGCTTGCCATCCTCGTCAGCTCTTGCCAATGCGGCGCGCCGTTCGACCTCGATGCCACGCCCAACTTCAAGGCAAGACTCGCCGAATCCGGTCTGCATTGGCCGCCACCGCAGACCATCAAGTACCCGCCGCGCGCGCCGGCTCCGAAGCCATGAGCCTGCTCGCCGAACTCAAGCGCCGCAACGTCATTCGCATGGCTGGGTTGTACTTGGTCGGCGCGTGGCTGGTCACGCAGGTGGCCAGCACGGTGTTTCCTGCATTCGACGTTCCGGGCTGGGTGTTGCGCGCATTGATCATCGTACTTGTGCTCGGCTTCGTGCCCGCGCTGATCTTCAGCTGGGTGTTCGAGCTGACGCCGGAGGGCCTGAAGCGCGACGCCGAGGTCAAGCCTGGCGAATCGATCGCACCGAGTACCGCACGGCAGATCGACCGACTGATCATCGTCGTGCTGATTTGTGCACTTGTATACTTCGCCGTCGACAAGTTCCTGTTGACTTCGCGACGCGACAACGTCGCAGCGACCCCAGCCACCGCGACGTCTGAGCAGGTAAAAACGGTCCCGCTTGCGGCGAACGCGATCCCCGAGATCGACAAGGATCCATCGATCGCTGTTCTGCCGCTGGTCAACATGAGTTCGGACAAGGAGCAGGAGTATTTCTCCGACGGCATCTCCGAGGAACTGCTGAACCTGCTCGCCAAGGTACCGAAGCTGCGCGTAATCGCGCGCACGTCGAGTTTTTCCTTCAAGGGCAAAGAAGTCGCGATTCCCGAGATTGCCCGCGCATTGAACGTCGCGGCACTCCTCGAAGGCAGCGTGCGCAAGTCGGGCGACAAGGTGCGCATCACCGTGCAGCTGATCCGCGCGAGCGACAGTTCGCATCTGTGGTCGGAGACC
>NZ_DATBQK010000053.1:0-12609 GCF_036560865.1 Rudaea sp. | reverse complement strand
CACTGCGCGCCGACATCGACTACGGTTTCGCCGAAGCGAAGACGACCTACGGAATCATCGGTATCAAGGTGTGGATCTACAAGGGCGAAGTATTTGACCTGCACGCCGCGAGCCAGGAGACGAAGGAAGAGGGCCGTGAGGCGCCGCGTGGCGAACGCCGCGAGCGTGGCGAACGCGAACCGCGCGAGCATCGTGAACCGCGCGAAGCACGTCAGAAGTAAGGAACGGATATGCTGCAACCCAAACGTACCAAATACCGCAAGGTCCAGAAGCAGCGCAACCGCGGCCTGAGCTTCGTCGCGAACAAGGTCAGCTTCGGCGAATACGGCCTGAAGGCGACCACGCACGGTCATCTGACCGCGCGTCAGATCGAGGCCGCGCGCCGCTGCGTGACGCGCTTCGTCAAGCGCGGCGGCAAGCTGTGGATTCGCGTCTATCCAGACAAGCCGATCAGCAAGAAGCCGATCGAGGTCCGCATGGGCAACGGCAAGGGCAACGTCGAGTTCTGGGTTGCCGTGGTGCAGCCCGGTCGCATGTTGTACGAAATCGAAGGCGTGTCCGAAGTCGATGCACGTGAAGCGTTTCGCCTCGCCGCGGCCAAGCTGTCGGTGCAAACCCAATTCGTGAATCGCACGGTGCTGTGATGGAACTCAAAGATCTCCGTAAACAATCCGCACAGGATTTGAACGAACAGCTCATCGAGCTGCGTCGCGAACAATTCAACCTGCGCATGCAGAAGGGCGCGGGCCAGCAGACGCAGACGCATCATTTCAAGCGCGTGCGCCGCGAAATCGCACAGGTCAAGACCCTGCTCGGCCAGAAGCCGGCGGCGAAGTGAAGGCACAAATCATGAGCGAACAAGTCAAATCCCAGCGCACGATCGAAGGTCGTGTCGTCAGCAACAAGATGCAGAAGACGGTCACCGTGCTGCTCGAGCGCCAGGTGCAGCATCCGCTGTACGGCAAGATCGTGCGCCGTTCGACCAAGGTGCACGCGCACGACGAGAAGGGCGAGTGCAAGGAAGGCGACATGGTGCGCATCGCTGAAACCCGCCCCCTGTCCAAGACCAAGAACTGGCGTGTGGTCGCAGTGCTGACGCGCGCCGCGCAGTAACGTGGAAGGTTTAGGAGACTCAACATGATCCAGATGCAATCCACGTTGGCCGCAGCGGACAACAGCGGCGCCAAGCTTCTGTTCTGCATCAAGGTGCTCGGCGGCTCCAAGCGCCGTTACGCCGGTATCGGCGACATCATCAAGGTGTCGATCCGCGATGCGATTCCGCGCGGCAAGGTCAAGAAGGGCGAGGTCTACGACGCGGTGGTCGTGCGTACGCGCAAGGGTGTGCGTCGCGCCGACGGTTCGCTGATCCGTTTCGACGGCAACGCCGCCGTGCTGCTCAACAACAAGCTCGAGCCGATCGGCACGCGCATCTTCGGACCGGTCACGCGCGAGCTGCGCAGCGAACGCTTCATGAAGATCGTCTCGCTCGCTCCTGAAGTGCTCTAAGGATTATGTAGAAGAATGTTTTTGAGCCCCCTTGAGTTAAGGGGGCGGCGAAAGCCAGGGTTGTGGAAGTGCCACAGCGTGGGTCGAAGTCAACGAGATCCGTGCTCCATTGAAATAGGAACATTGTAATGAACAGAATTCGCAAAGGTGATCAAGTCATCGTGATCACCGGCAAATACAAGGGCCAGAAGGGCGAAGTGCTGCGCGTCGCGGAAGATCGCGTCGTCGTGCAGAACATCAACCTGGTCAAGCGCCACACCAAGCCGAATCCGCAGGCCAACCAGCCCGGCGGCATCATCGAGCGCGAGGCGTCCATTCACCTGTCCAATGTGGCGCTGTTCAATGCAGCGGCCGGCAAGGGCGAACGCGTCGGCTTCAAGACGCTCGAAGACGGCCGCAAGGTGCGCGTATTCCGCGGCACCGGCGAGCAGGTCGACGCATAAGGAGAATGGACATGACGACCCGTTTGGAAAAAGTATATAAAGACACGATCGTGCCGAAGCTGATCGAGCGCTTCGGCTACAAGAACGTGATGGAAGTGCCGCGCATCAGCAAGATCACGCTGAACATGGGCGTGGGCGAGGCCGCCGCGAACAAGAAGGTTCTGGAAAATGCGCTCGCCGACATGACCAAGATCGCCGGCCAGAAGCCGATCGCGACCTTGTCGAAGAAGTCGATCGCGACGTTCAAGATCCGCGACGGCTGGCCGATCGGCTGCAAGGTCACCCTGCGGCGCACGAAGATGTACGAGTTTCTCGATCGCCTGGTCAGCATCTCGCTGCCGCGCGTGCGCGACTTCCGCGGCGTGTCCGGCCGCGCGTTCGACGGTCGTGGCAACTACAACATGGGCATCAAGGAACAGATCATCTTCCCGGAAATCGATTTCGACCAGGTCGACGCGATGCGCGGCATGGATATCGCGATCACGACCACGGCGCGCACGGACGAGGAAGCCAAGGCGCTGCTCGAAGCTTTCAGCTTCCCCTTCCGCAATTAATTTTCAAGAGATACGACAATGGCCAAGGCTAACATGGTGGAGCGCGAGAAAAAGCGCGCGAAAATCGTGAAGAAATATGCGGCGAAGCGCAAGGAGCTGAAAGCGATCGTGCTCAGCCCGAAGGCTTCGTACGACGAAAAAATGGCGGCGCAGACCCAGTTGCAGAAGTTGCCGCGCGACGCGAGTCCCACGCGTCAGCGCAATCGCTGCGAACTGACCGGTCGTTCGCGCGGCGTCTACCGCAAGTTCGGTCTCGGCCGGCACAAGCTGCGCGAAGCGACCATGCGCGGCGACGTGCCCGGGCTGCGCAAGGCGAGCTGGTAAGAATGTCGTGGGGCGCGATGAATTGCGGCCTTACATCAACGTGATATCGATGCTGAATACAGGAATCCAATAATGAGCATGACTGATCCAATTGCGGATATGTTTACGCGCATCCGCAACGCGCAGGCGATGGCCAAACCGACCGTGCGCATGCCTGCGTCCAAGACCAAGCAAGCCATCGCCAAGGTGTTGAAGGACGAAGGCTACGTACGCGATTTCCAGGTCAACAAGGCCGAGAACAACAAGGCCGAACTGGAAATTGCGTTGAAGTATTTCGAAGGCAAGCCGGCGATCGAGAGCATCAGCCGCGTCAGCCGCTCCGGCTTGCGCGTGTATCGCGGCAAGGACGCGCTGCCGAAAGTGATGGGCGGTCTCGGTATCGCCATCGTCACCACGCCGGCGGGCATCATGACCGATGCGCAGGCGCGTGCGCAGGGCGTCGGCGGCGAAGTCATCGGCACCGTTGCCTGATAGGTATCGAGTAATTATTGAATAGTCCGGTCAGGATGACCGGGTTCCTGATCAGGACGATCATTGGAGCTTTCTATGTCACGTGTAGCTAAGAAACCGGTCACCCTTCCCAAAGGCGTCGAATGCAACGTCGCCAAGGATGCGGTTACCGTCAAGGGCCCGAAGGGCACGCTCAAGCTCGCTTCAATGCAGGGCGTTGAAGTCGGCGTGCAGGGATCCGAAATACTGTTCAAGGCCGCTACGGCGGACAGCCTGAAGTTGGCGGGTACGGCGCGTGCGCTGGTCGCCAATATGGTGAAGGGCGTCAGCGAAGGTTATCAGCGCAAGCTCGAACTCGTCGGCGTCGGCTATCGCGCCGCGCTGCAGGGCAAGGAACTGAACCTGTCGCTCGGCTTCTCGCATCCGGTCGTGTTCCATGCGCCCGAAGGCATCACGATTACCGTGCCGACGCAGACCGAAGTGCTGATCGCCGGTGCGGACAAGCAGCGCGTCGGCGAAGTCGCCGCGAAGATTCGCGCGTTCCGTCCACCCGAGCCGTACAAGGGCAAGGGTGTGCGTTACTCGGGCGAAAAGATCAGTTTGAAGGAAGCCAAGAAGGCCTGATGCGGATTCCTCCGCGAAGTAGCGACCCTGTGTGGCCGCGCTTTTCGACAAAGCCTTCAGCTCCCAGGAGACCAGTGAGATGAGTGAGAAAAACGAAAACCGACTGCGCCGCGCCAAAGCCACGCGCAGCCATATCCGCAAACTCGCCGTGCCGCGCCTGACCGTGCATCGCAGCGATCAGCACATCTACGCCCAGGTCATTTCGGCCGACGGCGCGAAGGTGCTGGCTGCCGCATCGACCGTGCAGAAAGCGATCGCCGGTGAGTTGAAGGGCACCAAGAACAAGGCTGCCGCAGTGGCCGTCGGCAAGGCCATTGCCGAGAAAGCCAAGGCGGCGGGCGTGGAAAGCGTGGCGTTCGATCGCTCCGGTTTCCGCTATCACGGCCGCATCGCGGCGCTGGCGGATGCGGCGCGCGAGGCGGGGTTGAAGTTTTAAGGCAGGGTCCTCAGCCCTGAAGCACCAACAATTCTAAGCGGCCTAGCCGTAAGCAAAAGTCCACACCGATTGTCGGGTGGCAACAAGGTGAAAAGATAATGTCAAGCAACGAACGTGAAAACAGCGACGGCATGCTGGAAAAACTCATTGCCGTCAACCGCGTGGCCAAGACGGTCAAGGGTGGTCGGCAGATGAGCTTCACCGCGCTGACTGTGGTCGGCGACGGCGCCGGCAAAGTCGGTTTCGGCTACGGCAAGGCGCGCGAAGTGCCGGTCGCGATCTCCAAGGCGATGGAGCGCGCACGCCGTGGCATGACCAGCGTGAAACTCAACAACGGTACCTTGTGGCATGCGGTCAAGGCCAACCACGGTGCGGCGCGTGTGTACATGCAGCCGGCATCCGAAGGTACGGGCGTGATCGCCGGTGGCGCCATGCGCGCGGTGCTCGAAGTGGTCGGTGTGAAGAACGTGTTGGCCAAGGCCCAGGGTTCGCGCAATCCGATCAATCTGGTGCGCGCGACGATCAAGGGCCTGGAAGCGATGGCGACCCCGCAGCGCATCGCTGCCAAGCGCGGCAAGAAAGTCGAAGAGGTGGGCGGTTATGGCCAAGGCTAAGACAACGGACAAGGCGGCAACGATCCGCGTGCGCCTGTTCAAGAGCATGAACAGTTGCAAGTGGAACCATCGCCTGAGCGTCAAGGCGCTCGGCTTGAACAAGCTCAACGACGTGCGCGAGCTGAAAGACTCGCCGCAGGTGCGCGGTCTGATCAACAAGGTCAGCTACCTCGTGCGCGTCGAAGAAAGCGCGTAATCCGCGGATTGCGTTTGCGCAAAAGTATACTGGAGTTATCTCATGCGTCTTAATACTCTCAAACCGGCCAAGGGCTCGCGCAAAGTGCGCGTGCGCGTCGGTCGCGGCATCGGTTCGGGCTTGGGCAAAACCGCTGGTCGCGGCCACAAGGGCCAGTACGCGCGCTCCGGCAAGGGCAAGGTCAAGCCGGGCTTCGAAGGCGGCCAGATGCCGCTGCAGCGCCGTCTGCCGAAAGTGGGTTTTCGGTCCAAGCGCGCACACCAGGTGTCCGAAGTACTGCTGTACAACCTCGAGAAGGTTACGGCTGACGTCGTCGATTTCGCCGCACTCAAGGCCGCTGGCCTGGTCGGTGCACGTGCCGAACGCGCCAAGATCGTGAAGAAGGGCGAGCTCAAGCGCGCCATCAAGCTCAAGGGTGTGGCGGTAACGGCGGGCGCCAAGGCTGCGATCCTCGCGGCCGGCGGCAGCGTGGAGTAAGGCGTGTCGTCATCCCAAGCCAGCATGCTCGCCGGGCTCGGCAAACTAACCGAGCTCAAGCAGCGGCTCCTGTTTCTGGTCGGTGCGCTGGTCGTGTATCGCCTCGGCGCGTTCATTCCGGTGCCGGGGGTGAATTCCGACCAGATGACCCGGCTGATCGAGCGCCAGGGCGGCGGCTTGATCGACATGTTCAACATGTTCTCGGGCGGCGCGCTCGCGCGCTTCTCGGTGTTCGCCCTGGGCGTGATACCGTATATTTCGGCTTCGATCATCGTGCAGATGTTCGCCTCGGTGATTCCGTCCTGGCAGGCACTGCGCAAGGAAGGCGAGTCGGGCCGGCGCAAGCTGACCCAGTGGACGCGCTTCGGCACCGTCGGCCTGGCGTCGTTCCAGGCGTTCAGCATCGCGGCGATGTTGATGCACCAACCCGATGTGGTTTATGCGCCAGGTCCTGGTTTTATTTTCACCGCGGTCATCGCGCTGACGTCCGGAACCATGTTTCTGATGTGGCTCGGCGAGCAGATGACAGAGCGCGGTATCGGCAACGGCATTTCGATGCTGATCTTCGCCGGCATCGTCGCCGGTCTGCCGGCGGCGACCGTGCACACGCTGCAGATGGCGCAGAACGGCGAGCTCAATTTCGTCAAGGTGCTGCTGGTGCTGGTGATCGTGCTGGCGGTGACCGCCTTCGTCGTCTTCGTCGAGCGCGGCCAGCGCCGCATCACGGTCAACTACGCGCGGCGCCAGGGCGGCGGCCAGGCGTACATGAACCAGAGTTCGCACCTGCCGCTCAAGCTCAACATGTCGGGCGTGATCCCGGCGATTTTCGCCTCGTCGCTGATCATGTTCCCGGCGACGGCATCGTCCTGGTTCAGCAACGGCGCGGACATCCGCTGGCTGCAGCAGGTCACCGCAGCGCTGAGTCCGGGCGAGCCGCTGTACGAAATGCTGTACGCGGCGCTGATCATCGTGTTTGCGTTCTTCTACACGGCGCTGGTCTTCAATTCGAACGAGACGGCCGAGAATCTGAAAAAGTCGGGCGCCTTGATTCCGGGTATCCGTCCAGGCAAGTCGACGGCCGAGTATATCGACGGCGTTCTGACGCGCCTGACCGGGGCCGGCGCGCTGTATCTCGTCGCGGTGTGTCTGGTTCCGACCTTCCTGCAGCAGACCTGGCATGTGCCGTTCTATTTTGGCGGTACCTCGCTGCTGATCGTGGTCGTGGTGGTGATGGACTTCACCGCGCAGGTGCAGGCGCATATGGTGTCGCATCAGTACGAAAGTCTGCTGAAGAAGGCGAATCTGAAGGGTTACGGCCGTGGCTCGGGTGGCGGGCGTTAAAGCGCGGCCTGACACGGCGATCAAGAGAAAGATTTCGTTATTCGGGCGCGATTCAAAGCTTCCGGTGGCGAAAAAAACCGGTTATAATCGAAAGTTCACTGCGTCATAGGCGCATGCTGTCGAGAAAATTGAGAAGTGCGGCCCGGATGGCCGCTTTTTGCTCGGGCGGGAAGCCAGTGAGAATATCGGAGAGAGAAACATGGCGCGCATTGCAGGGGTCAACCTGCCGGTCCAGAAGCATATCGTGATCGGACTGCAAAGTATTTTTGGCATCGGCCGCAGGCGGTCGAAGCTGGTCTGTGTCGCGGCGGGCGTGGACCCGGCGACGAAGATCAAGTCGCTGACCGAGGCCGAAGTCGACAAGCTGCGCCAGGAAGTGGCGAAGTTCGTCGTCGAAGGCGATCTGCGTCGCGAAGTCGGCATCAGCATCAAGCGCCTGATCGATCTGGGCACCTATCGCGGCCTGCGTCATCGCCGCGGTCTGCCGCTGCGCGGCCAGCGCACGCGCACCAATGCGCGCACGCGCAAGGGTCCGCGCCGTGCGATCAAGAAGAACTGAAAAAATTCAAAATTTCTACGGAAAACCAAACTCATGAATAAGCCGGTCGCTGCTAAGACCAAGAAGAAGACCAAGCGCGTCGTCACCGATGCCATCGTGCACGTGCAGGCATCGTTCAACAATACCGTCGTGACGATCACCGATCGCCAGGGCAATGCCTTGTCATGGGCGACTTCGGGCGGTGCCGGTTTCCGCGGTTCGCGCAAGTCCACCCCGTTTGCGGCGCAGGTCGCGGCGGAGAAGGCCGGACGCGCGGCGCAGGAATACGGCGTGAAGACGCTCGAAGTGCGCATCAAGGGTCCCGGTCCGGGCCGCGAGTCCGCGGTGCGTTCGCTGAACGCGCTCGGCATGAAAGTGACCAACATCATCGACGTGACGCCGATTCCGCACAACGGCTGCCGTCCGCCCAAAAAGCGTCGCGTCTAAATAAGAACTAGAGAATACTCATGGCACGTTATATCGGACCTACCTGCAAACTCGCACGTCGCGAAGGCGCGGACCTCAATCTCAAGAGTGCGGCGCGTGCGCTGGACTCCAAGTGCAAGCTCGAGCAGAAGCCCGGCCAGCACGGCGCCGGCGGTGCGAAGAAGTCGCGCCTGTCCGACTACGCGGTGCAGTTGCGCGAGAAGCAGAAGGTCAAGCGCATCTACGGCCTGCTCGAAAAGCAGTTCAGCAACTACTACGTCAAGGCTGCGCAGACCAAGGGCAATACAGGCGAGAACCTGTTGCGCATGCTGGAAAGCCGCCTCGACAACATCGTCTATCGCATGGGCTTTGCGGTGACCCGCGCGCAGGCGCGCCAGCTGGTGTCGCACAAGGCAATCGAAGTCAACGGCAAGAAGGTCAACCTGCCGTCGTACGCGGTCAAGCCGGGCGACCTGGTCGCGATCGTCGAGAAGTCGCGCAACCAGTTGCGCATCAAGGAAGCGCTGACCCTGTCGCAGGAAATGGATCAGGCGCCGGGTTGGGTCGAAGTCGATGCGAACAAGTTCGCTGGCACCCTCAAGGCGCTGCCGGAGCGTTCGGATCTGCCGAGCGACATCAACGAGAGCCTGATCGTCGAGTTGTATTCCAAGTAATACCAGCTTGCGTCCGGAGCAGTCCGGATGCGGCGTCGAGCGGGTTGAAAATCCGCCGTTGCACCAAAATATATTTGTATCCCCTTTTCCCCTTTACGGAGAGTGTAGTTCATGGCTTCTTCGCCTACTACCATCCTGCGCCCGCGCGGTCTGCATGTGGAACACACCGGCGTTAATCGCGCCAAAGTCTCGGTCGAACCGCTGGAACGCGGCTTCGGTCACACCTTGGGCAACGCGCTGCGGCGCGTGCTGCTGTCCTCGATTCCCGGCGCGGCAATCACCGAAGTCGAGATCGACGGCGTGCTGCACGAGTACACGACGCTCGAGGGCCTGCAGGAAGACGTCATCGAAGTGTTGCTCAACTTCAAGGACGTCGCGATCCGCCTGCACAATCTCGACGAGACCACGGTCACCCTGTCCAAGAAGGGCAAGGGCGTGGTCACCGCCGGCGATATCAAGCTCGATCACAATGTCGAGATCCTCAATCCCGAGCACGTGATCTGCCATCTGACGCGCGATATCGCGCTCAATATGCGCTTGAAGATCGCACGCGGCGTCGGCTACCAGCCGGCCACATCGCGCCGCCGCCCGGACGAGGAAAGTCGCCCGATCGGCCGCCTGCAGCTCGATGCGTCGTTCTGCCCGGTGCGCCGCGTCGCCTATGAAGTCGACAGCGCCCGCGTCGAACAGCGCACCGATCTGGACAAGTTGATTCTCGACATCGAGACCAACGGCACGATCGACGCGGAAGAAGCCGTGCGCAAGGCCGCGGAAATCCTGCAGGACCAGCTCACCGTGTTCGGCGATTTCACGCGCCGCGAATCGGAGACGACAAAGACCGACAAGGCCGGCGTGGATCCCGTGCTGCTGCGTCCGATCGACGATCTGGAACTCACCGTGCGTTCGGCGAATTGCCTGAAGGCCGAGAGCATCTACTACATCGGCGACCTCGTGCAGCGCACCGAAGTCGAGCTGCTGAAGACGCCGAACCTGGGCAAGAAGTCGTTGACCGAGATCAAGGACGTGCTGTTCACGCGCGGCTTGTCGCTCGGCATGAAGCTGGAAAACTGGCCGCCGTCCGGCCTGCAGCACGGCATGCAGATGAATTGAGATTCACCGAAAGATCAGCTCTTTGCCGTCATTCCCGCGAAAGCGGGAATCCATCTTGATCCTGAGCCGGTCTTGAAAAGCAAAATGGATTCCCGCTTGCGCGGGAATGACGACAGAAACAAGGGACGTTCACGAACTCAAGAGTTCACTTTTTGTGAATTACTACAAAAAGACACAATTATAAATCTACACTAGGAATTATTTATGCGTCACATGAAATCCGGTCGCAAACTCAATCGTACGAGCAGCCATCGCGAAGCGATGTTCAAGAACATGGCTGCCTCGATCATCAAGCACGAGCTGATCCGCACCACGCTGCCCAAGGCCAAGGAACTGCGCCGCGTCGCCGAGCCGCTGATCACGCTGGCCAAGACCGACAGTGTCGCCAATCGCCGCCTCGCGTTTGCGCGTCTGCGCGACAAGGTTGCGGTGGGCAAGCTGTTCGTCGAACTCGGCCCGCGTTACCGCGAGCGCAAGGGCGGCTATCTGCGCATCCTCAAGTGCGGATCCAGAGTCGGCGACAATGCGCCGATGGCCTACGTCGAACTCGTCGATCGTCCGCGCACCGACACTGCCGCTGCCGCCGAATAAGCGCAGGCAGATTCGCACGCACGCGGCCTCGACGCGAAATCGTCGGGGCCTTCTTGTTTTGGGTTGCGGAACGTCACGCGCGCCGCGCTGTCTCTGACCAACACCGTCGCTAACGGAAAATCACGATGTTCAATCCGTTTCAATGGCCTTATCGCGTTCAGTACCTCACCGGTTTTGCGGTTTGCGCGGCGCTGCTCGCCTACGCGATCCACGTACAGCTCGACCTTGGCATCGAGCCCTGTCCGCTGTGCGAATTTCAGCGCTTTGCGTTTATCGCGATGGGCATCTTTTTCCTGATCGGCGGCCTGCACAACCCGCGCGCGTTTGGGCGGCGCGTCTACGCCTTGCTTGTTCTGCTCGGCGCCTGTGTGGGCATCGGTATCGCCGCGTATCACTTGTGGGAGCAGCACCTGCCACCCGATCCGCTCGCTGGCTGCACGCCGGGCTGGAACTATATGGTCGAGAATTTCCCGATCGGCAAAACGCTGAAGATGGTGTTCAGCGGCCATGGCGACTGCGCCGAAATCAACTGGACCTTCCTCGGCCTCGCGATGCCCTTCTGGACCCTGGTTTGCTATGTGTTGCTGGGTGTGGGTGCGGTATGGGCAGGCTTGCGCAAACGCTGAGCCCACAGGTTGCCGCGCAGCATCAATCTGGCATGATGCAGGAATTGATAGACGATGAGTAACGCCATGCGTGTGGACGAACGAAATCTCGCTCCGGTCAACGAAGCCAGGGACTGGACGCCGGCGTCGTGGAAAAACCGGACCGCGGTGCAGCAGCCCGTGTATGCGGACGGCGCGGCGCTTGAGCGTTCGGTCGCCGAGTTGCACGAGCTGCCGCCGCTGGTCACCTCGTGGGAAGTGCTCGCGCTCAAGCGCAAGCTCTCGGATGCCGCGGAAGGACGCTGCTTCCTGCTGCAGGGCGGCGATTGTGCCGAGAGTTTTTCCGACTGCAATTCGTCGCTGATTGCCAATCGCCTGAAAGTGCTGCTGCAGATGAGCCTGGTGCTCGTGCACGGACTCAAGATGCCCGTGGTACGCGTCGGACGTTTTGCCGGTCAATATGCCAAGCCGCGCTCGGCCGACACTGAAACGCGCGACGGCGTAACCTTGCCCTGCTATCGCGGCGACATCGTCAATGCGCCGGAATTCACCGCCGCTGCGCGCGAACCCGATCCGCGCCGGCTGATCGAGGCGCACACCAAATCCGCGATGACGATGAATTTCGTGCGCGGCCTGATCGATGGCGGCTTCGCCGATCTGCACCATCCCGAGTACTGGGATCTGGCCTGGGTCGAGCATTCGCCGCTGCAGGACGAATACCGGCATATGGTCGAAGCGATCGGCGATTCCGTGCGTTTCATGGAAACGCTGGCCGGCGAATCGCTGGGCAGTTTCAACAAAGTAGATTTCTATACTTCGCACGAAGCGCTGCTGCTCAACTACGAGCAGGCGGTCACGCGCAAGGTGCCGCGCCACTGGGGTTGGTTCAACCTGTCCACGCATTTCCCGTGGATCGGCATGCGTACGGCCGCGCTCGACGGCGCACATGTCGAATACTGCCGCGGCATCCGCAACCCGATGGGGCTAAAGGTCGGCCCGGGCGTGAAGCCCGAGCAATTGCTGCGCGTGATCGATGCGCTTAATCCCGACAACGAGCCCGGGCGTCTGACCCTGATCACGCGCATGGGTGCGACCAACGTGGAGGCCGAGCTGCCGCAACATTTGAGCGCGGTGAAGGCCGAGGGCAAACGCGTGCTCTGGTGTTGCGATCCGATGCATGGCAACGGCGAAACGCTGGCGAGCGGTGTGAAAACGCGGCGTTTTGCGAATATCCGCGCCGAGCTCGATCACGCCTTCGACATCCATGCCGCCTGCGGCACGCGCCTCGGCGGCGTGCATCTGGAGCTGACCGGCGAAAACGTCACCGAATGCCTCGGCGGCGCGCGCGATCTGACCGAGATCGACCTCGCGCGCGCGTACAAGTCCACGGTCGACCCGCGCCTCAACTACGAGCAGTCACTGGAAATCGCCATGCTGATCGTGCGCAAACGTGGCGGCACGCCTGCGCTGCCATCCGCAAAATAATTCGACCCGAAACCGCGCGCGTCACAGCTCGACATGCACACGCAGCCCCAGAAATTTTGCCGGCCCGCGATCGCGGTTGTAGCCCGGATTGCGGATGAACTGGAAATCCGGGCTCAAGGTGACGTGCTTGAGCGTTTCCGCGGCATAGTATATTTCTACAATCTGTTCGCGCGCATAGTCGATGCGCCCGTCGCCGAGCAGAAAGCCGCTGCCAC
>NZ_DATBQK010000052.1:0-9106 GCF_036560865.1 Rudaea sp. | reverse complement strand
CGCCTGCGGCGCCTTCCCCTCTCCCGGCGCTGCGCGCCACCCTCTCCCGCAAGGGGAGAGGGGAAACAGCGGCGGGTCAATGACGTGCGGTTTCTGATGCAGGAGTGAGCCCCTCCCCTCGATGGGGGAGGAGTTGGGGAGAAGGTGACGCCTGCGCAGCAGACGCCTGCGGCGCCTTCCCCTCTCCCGGCGCTGCGCGCCACCCTCTCCCACAAGGGGAGAGGAGAAACAGCCATTCGGGTTGTGCTACTTACTGACTTCTGAGTAGTGCCGCAGCGTTGTTGCGCGGCGTGCTGGCGAATTCTCTCAGTCAATCCCGAGCTTCTTCAGCTTGTAGCGTATTGCGCGAAAGGTGATGCCGAGTTTTTTTGCGGCGGCGGTTTTGTTGTAGCGCGTTTCCTGCAGCGCTTTCATGATCGCTTCGCGCTCAAGATTGCTGATATAGCTGTCGAGACCGCCTTCATCGCCGCTATCGTCGCCTTCGTCGTCCGCATCGATCGACGGCGCGGCTGACGCATCCGCGATTTCAGCCTGCGGCGAGGCGCGCGCGGTGAGGTGCAGATCGTCGGGTGTAATGAGGTGGTTTTCGCACAGCGCAACGGCGCGTTCGAGCACGTTTTCGAGTTCGCGCACATTGCCCGGGAAAGTATACTTCAGCAACTCGGCCAGCGCTTCGGGCGCGAGCGTCGCGACCTGTGTTCCGCCGTCCCTGCCCAGACGTTGCAGCACCTGAGCAGCCAGTTTGGGAATATCCTCGCGGCGCGCACGCAACGGTGGCACGGCGAGTTCGATCACGTTGATGCGGTAGTACAGATCCTGGCGAAACTGATGCGCCTCGACGAGCTTGGTCAGGTTCTTGTGCGTGGCTGAAAGAATGCGCACGTCGATCGACACTTCAGCGCGACCACCGATCGGCCGCACGGCTTTTTCCTGGATCACGCGCAGCAACTTCACCTGCATGTGCACCGGCAGTTCTGCTACTTCGTCGAGAAACAACGTGCCGCCATGCGCAGCCTGGAACAGGCCGTCCTTGTCCGCCTGCGCGCCGGTGAAGCTGCCGCGTTTGTGGCCGAAGAATTCGCTTTCCATGAGCTCGGTCGGAATCGCGCCACAGTTCACCGGCACGAACGGCGCGGTCGAGCGCGGACCCTGATCGTGGATCAGGCGCGCGACGAGTTCCTTGCCGGTGCCCGATTCGCCGGAAATGTATACCGGCGCCTGACTGCGCGCGAGTTTGCCGATCGTCGCGCGCAGTTGCACCATCGCGGGCGAATCGCCGAGCAGGCGCGAACCTGCGTCGCTGACCGGTTCGGCGCGCTTCTCCTCGTTCATGCGCAACGCGGTCTGCACGAGGCGCCGCAGGATCGCGATATCGACCGGTTTGCTGACGAAATCGAACGCGCCGGCCTTGAGCGCGGTGACTGCGGCATCGACGTTGCCGTGCGCAGTAATCATCGCCACCGGCGTGCGCGGGTAGCGCGCGGCGATCAATTCGATGATCTCCTGGCCAGAGCCATCGGGCAGCATCATGTCGGTGAAGCACAGCGCGTATGGCGTTTCTTCGAGCCGGCGCTTGGCCTCGGCGACGTCCGCGGCGGTGTCCACACGCAAACCCATGCGACCCAGCGTGATCGAGAGCAGTTCACGGATATCGTGCTCGTCGTCGATGACGAGTGCAGCGGAATTATTCATGGGAACAAGTATAAGGCGACATTAATGTGCGGAGACGAACTGCTAAGGTGAGGGAGCTTGACGATCCAGGACTGGTGTGAACCACGCAACCCCGAGCGGTCGAAAATAAGTTGCCCAATCCAAAAACCCGTGAAAGACAATTCCTATCCAGTCGTTGCCGTGACGCAGCGATGCGGAGTCATGCAGATAAAAGTGATCGTCCCAGACGAAACCTGCTGCGTTTACCGGCCAATAAATTACCGCGATCAGCCCCAGCACTGTTCCAGAAACTGCCGAGATTAGGACTCGGTGGCTTATTTTCCAAGTATGCAAGATCATCCAGTTGTCGATGCGGGTCGCAGGGGCGGAGTAAGGTTTTCCAACCAGTAAATTGAGAGTAATCCTGCCAAGCGGCGCCGCCTAGCGCTACCGGCGCGTGCGACCGCGCTCGGATGCTTCCACATTTGCGATCGGCGTTTGCATTGCAGGAAAAGTAATGCGGAAACAGCTGCCGCCGCCGGCGACTGGCAGATACTCGAGCGTGCACTGGCTCGCCTCGCACATCTGCCGCGCGAGATACAGGCCGAGCCCGGTACCGAACTCATGCGTGGTGAAGAACGCATCGAAAATCCGCGCAGCGACCTTGGGCGGGATGCCCGGGCCGCGATCAATCACTTCGAGCGTTGGCGCGTTCTTTTCGGCGGAGTGGCGCACCACCAGCGACACGCGCGCGGGCTGGTTCGGCAGGCGGCCGTAGCGCATCGCGTTCTGCACGAGATTCCACACCATCTGCTGCAGTTGCTGCGGATCGGCGAGCACTTCGGCAGTGGGGGACTGCAGCACTAGGGCCAGTAGATTGCCGCCCAGATTGTTCGTGGATTTGTACTCGTCGACGAAGCGCGTCGCCCACAGGGCGAGGTCGAGGCTTTCGGGCAACGAACGCTCGCGCCGCGCGAGGTGCAGGATGTTTTCCACGATCTCGTTCACGCGCCCGCAGTGGTTGCGGATGATTTCGACCAGGCGCTGTTCGGTCACGTCGATCTTGTCCGACTCGGCGAGCAGTTGCGCGGAATAGCTGATCGCCGTGAGCGGATTGCGGATTTCGTGCGCGATCGACGCCGACAGCCGGCCAAGCGAGGTCAGCGTCAGTTGTTCCGCGCGGCGCGAGACGAGCGATGTGTCGTCGAGAAAGATCAGCACGTTGCTGTCGTCGTTGGAGGTCAGACGGGCGAACCGCGGAATCACTTCCGGCGCACCGTCGGCGAGCGCGACGGGTGTGTTGTCGATTTTCTGCGCGCTGCGCCAGTGATACAGGCGGCGCGACAACTCCGGTGCGAGGATGGAGAGACCTTGCGCCGCGTGACTGGGATTGCCGATCAGAGCCCAGGCCGATTCGTTCCAGCGGCGCACGCGCCCGGCCTGGTCGACGACCAGGACGCCGGTCTTCATGCGCCGGATGATGAGCTCGTTGAGCTGCGAAAGATTGTTCAGCGCGCTGCCGCGCTCGCTCGCCAGCGCATCGCTTTCGCGCACGCGCTGGGCGAGAAACATGCACAGAGCGGTCACCGAGAAATAGGCAAGGCCGAAAATCGCGGATTGGAGCAGGTCGCGGTCGTCGAGGTCGATCAGGTTGCCGGCGATGCCCTGACCCAACATGCCGAATGTGGCCAGTGCGGCAAAAAGGAACGCGATGCGCGGTGGCAGCAGCAAAGCCGCACCGCCGACGTTGACCAGCAACAGCATTGCCAGCGAGTTGAACTGACCCTTGATCGAAAACATCGCCAGCGCACACACGGCGATATCCACCGCCAGCGAAACGCAGATCCAGGCTTGCTGATGCCGTTCGCTGCGTGTGCCGAAGCTCAGCGCCAGCCAGGCGAAGATCAGATAGACGATGGCGACGCTGCGTCCGGACAGCGGATGCACGATGCTCACCACCCACGTGATCGCCAGCGGGCTGAACATGAGGCCCACGATGATCGCCGCCTCGAGCACGCGGAACAGGTTGAGGAAGTACACTTCGCGCCGGATCGGCGAAGCAATCGCGGAAGCGAGAGGGGAATGGGTCGGATTGACGGCGGCAACGGCCACGTCGCAGCTCCTGATTGATGTTCCCCAGGTTGCAAGTATAGAGTGATTCGCGTTCGCGGTGATGATCCTGTTCGCACTCCGCGTGGCAGGCAAACCGATTTTGCGCCGCGGCAGGCTTTTTTTTGGCGAGCCGATTCATCACAATACGCGACCTACCCGCGCGCAGTCGGCGCGCTTGGTTTTCGTCAGATCCGTTCCTCCCAGCTCGATTCGCAGATTCGCCACACCGCACACTTCCTCAAGGTGGTCGCATGAATTTCCACGAATACCAGGCCAAGCAATTGTTCGCCCAGTACGCCATTCCGGTGCCGCCGGGAAAGATCGCCAGCACGCCGGAGCAGGCGGTCGACGCAGCGCGCGCGCTCGGCGGCGACGAATGGGTGGTCAAGGCGCAGATCCATGCCGGTGGCCGCGGCAAGGCCGGTGGCGTGAAGCTGGTCAAGACGCTGGACGAGGTAAAAAAGGCATCGGCGAAGATGCTCGGCACGCAGATGGCGACGTATCAGTCCGGCGGCCGCGCGCTGCCGGTCAACATCGTGCTGATCACCGAGGCCAGCGATATCGCCAAGGAATTGTATCTTTCCATACTGGTGGATCGCGGCTCGAAGGCGGTCGCGTTTATCGCCTCGGCGCGCGGCGGTGTCGACATCGAACAGGTCGCGCGCGAAAATCCCGAGGACATCCACACGCTCGAAATCAACTACGTGCAGGGCTTGCAGCCCTACGAGTGCCGCAAGCTCGCGTTCGCGATGGGCTTGAACGCCAAGCAGGCAGGCCAGCTGACCAAGATCATGCTCGGCCTGTACAAGCTGTTCAACGAGAAGGATTTGGCCTTGGTCGAGTTGAATCCGCTCGCGATCAACAAGGCCGGTGACCTGATCGCGCTCGACGGCAAGGTCAACTCCGACGACAACGCAGAGTTCCGTCATGCCGATCTCGCCGCGATGCGCGACGAGTCGCAGGAAGACGCGGCCGAAGCGGTCGCGGTCAAACACAATCTCAACTACGTCACGATGGACGGCAATATCGGCTGCATGGTCAACGGCGCAGGATTGGCGATGGCGACGATGGACGTGATCAAGCTCGCCGGCGCGGAGCCGGCGAACTTCCTCGACGTCGGCGGCGGCGCGACCAAGGAGCGCGTGACCGAGGCATTCAAACTGATCCTGTCCTCGGACAAGGTCAAGGCGATCCTGGTCAATATCTTCGGCGGCATCGTGCGCTGCGATCTGATTGCCGAAGGCATCATCGCCGCGGTCAAGGAAGTCGGGCTGACGATTCCGGTCGTGGTGCGTCTTGAAGGCACCAACGTCGAGGCCGGGCGCGAACTGCTTGCCAATTCGGGGCTGAAGATCACGCCGGCGCTGGATTTAAACGATGCGGCGAAGAAGGCCGTCGCCGCCGTCAAAGCCGCCTGATTTCAGTCAAAGGCGCTTGATTTCAGTCATGGCGTTTGGTTTCAGTCAAAGGCGTTTGATTTCAGTCCCCTCCCCTGCGAAGCGGGGGAGGGTTAGGGTGGGGGCCCGGCTTTTCGCGGTGACTTGCCCCCTTCCGGCCTTCGGCCACCTTCCCCCGCTACGCAGGGGAAGGGAAGACATCAAAGGATTTCACATGAGTGTACTTGTAAACAAATCCACCAAGGTCATCACCCAGGGCTTCACCGGCCAGCAGGGCACGTTCCATTCCGAGCAGGCGCTCAACTACGGGACCAAGCTCGTCGGCGGCGTCACGCCGGGCAAGGGTAGCAGCCTGCATATCGGCCTGCCGGTGTTCAATACGGTGCAGGACGCTGTCGATGAAACCGGCGCCGATGCGTCGATGATCTTCGTGCCGCCGCCGTTCGCCGCCGACGCGATCCTCGAAGCGGCCGACGCAGGCATCAGGGTCATCGTCGCGATCACCGAAGGCATTCCGGTGCTCGACATGCTGCGTGTGAAGAACACGCTCAAGGGTTATCCCGACACGGTACTGATCGGACCTAACTGTCCCGGCATCATCACCCCCGGCGAGTGCAAGATCGGCATCATGCCCGGTCATATCCACAAGCCGGGCCGGATCGCGATCGTGTCGCGCTCGGGCACGTTGACCTATGAAGCCGTGTTCCAGACCACCAACGAAGGCCTGGGCCAGAGCACCGTCATCGGCATCGGCGGCGATCCGATCAACGGCCTCAGTTTCATCGATTGCCTGAAACTGTTCCAGGACGATGCGCAGACCGAAGGCATCATCATGGTCGGCGAAATCGGCGGCAGTGCCGAAGAGGAAGCCGCCGAGTTCATCAGCGAATACGTGACCAAACCGGTGGTCTCGTTTATCGCCGGCGCGAGTGCGCCCGCGGGCAAGCGCATGGGCCACGCCGGCGCCATCATCTCCGGCGGCAAGGGCACCGCCGCAGCGAAATTCGCCGCGTTGGAAAAGGCCGGCGTGACCACCGTCAAATCGCCCGCCGATCTGGGCAAGGCGATTGCGGCGAAGCTGAAGTAGTGGATAGAACCCTTCCTCCGCTTGCGGGGGAAGGGCAGGGATGGGGGTGCGTGAATGCTTATGCGCGACGGAGCCAAGAAACACTTCGCAAGGCAGCTTCGCGCCAACATGAGCGATGCCGAACAATGCTTGTGGCGGCGCATCCGTCAGCGCCAGCTTGCCAATTGTCGTTTTCGCCGGCAGCACCCGATCGGCCCGTTCATCACTGATTTCGCCTGCGTCGAAAAACGTCTTGTCGTTGAAATCGACGGTGGCCAGCACAATTCAGAGAGTGATTCCGGTCGTGACGATTGGTTTCATCGTTACGGATATCAAGTTTTGCATTTCTGGAACAATGATGTGCTGAGTCGAACAGAAGACGTGCTCTCTGAAATCATGAAAGTCCTGGCTTCGATCGCGCACCCCCATCCCAGCCTTCCCCCGCAAGCGGGGGAAGGGGCAAAAGCGGTCGATGCAGTGCTTGAACCCTTCCCCCGCGTGCGGGGGAAGGGCAGGGATGGGGGTGCGTAAACCATGCGTATCGCCCTAGCCCAATTCGATTTCCCCGTCGGCGCTGTTGCTCGCAATGCCGAGCGCATTGCGGCGATGATCGTCGAGGCGCGCGAGGTGCATCGTGCGGACCTCGTGCTGTTTCCGGAGCTGGCGATCAGCGGCTATCCGCCGGAAGACCTGTTGATGCGGCCGAGTTTTCTTGCCGAATGCGAAGCGGCCTTGCAACGTGTTGCAGCGGGCGTCAACGGTATCGTCGCCGTGGTCGGCTGGCCGCAGGCGGCGGGCGCGGTTGTATACAATGCGGCAAGTGTGCTGCGCGATGGCGTGATCGAGGCGGCGTATCGCAAGCGGGAATTGCCGAACTACGCTGTGTTCGATGAGCGGCGCTATTTCGATGTCGATCCGGCCGGCGGCTCCTGCGTATTCGACGTCAAGGGTGTGACGGTCGGCGTGGTGATCTGCGAGGACTTGTGGTTCCCCGAGCCCCTAGCCGATACCCGGCAGCGCGGCGCGCAGCTTGTCGTCGTGCCCAATGCATCGCCGTTCGAACGCGACAAGCATGCGCAACGCGATGCGCTGCTGGCGACGCGCGTGCGCGAGACTGGTGTCGCGTTGGCATATCTGAATGCCGTCGGCGGCCAGGACGCACTCGTGTTCGATGGCGCATCGGTGCTCGCCGATGGCGATGGGTACATCCATGCGGCCGCACGCGCGTTCGAGGATCACTGGCTGGTCGCGGATTTCGACGCTGGCACGCGCAAGTTCACGCTGCGCGACTGGCCGTGCGAAGGCGATGAAAGCCGCGATGCGCTGGCCTGGCGTGCGATCGTGCGTGGCACGCGCGATTACTGCGCCAAGAACGGCTTCGACAAGGTGTGGATCGGGTTGTCGGGCGGCATCGATTCGGCGCTGGTGCTCGCGCTCGCGGTCGATGCGCTCGGCGCGGCCAACGTGACCGGCGTGCGTCTGCCGTCGCGGTATACTTCTAGCCAAAGTAACGATCTCGCCGACGAGCAGGCGCGCGCGCTTGGCGTAAAGTTGCAGACGATTCCGATCGAAGCGCCGTTCCGCGGATTTCTCGACGCGCTGCAGCCCGCGTTCGGCGGACGCAGCGCTGATGCGACCGAAGAAAACCTGCAGTCGCGCTGCCGCGGTTCGATCCTGATGGCCTTGTCCAACAAATTCGGCGGACTGCTGCTGACGACCGGCAACAAAAGCGAATACGCGGTCGGCTACGCGACGATCTATGGCGACATGTGCGGCGGTTATGCGCCGATCAAGGATCTGTACAAGACCGAAGTGTATGCGCTGGCGAACTGGCGCAACTCGGTCGGCGGCGCGCCGGTAATTCCGCCGGGCGTGATCGAGCGCGCGCCGTCGGCCGAACTGCGCGACAACCAGACCGATCAGGATTCGCTGCCGCCCTACGACGTGCTCGACGCGATCCTGTTCCGGTATATCGATCAGGAACAATCGCGCGACGATATCGTGCACGCGGGCTTCAGCGCCGAGGTTGTCGACCAGGTGCTGCGCCTGGTGCGCATCAACGAATGGAAGCGGCATCAGGCCGCACCGGGACCGAAAGTGTCGCGCCGCGCGTTTGGGCGCGAGCGGCGTTATCCAATTACGTCTGGTTGGCGCTGAGGCTCATTATTGGTGCGGCCCGGTGATGTTTGAACTCAAGGCCACCACTTATCGTTGAATCATCCAGAGCGCAGAACCCATGCGGTCGCTTCCCCTGCGTAGCGGGGGAAGCTGCCCGTAGGGCTGACGCCCCAAAGGAAGTCCTCTTGGGGGATGGGGGCGCTTTCCCATGTCCGATCAAAGAGCAAGAGCGCCCCCTTCCGCCTTTGGCACCTTCCCCCGCTGCGCAGGGGAAGGAAAAGCGATCTCCGCGCCGGACTAAGGTGTTAGGGCATTTCAACCTTCAGCTGGCCGCATCAATAACCCCCGCTTGCGCCGCGATGACGAGC
The DNA here is from genome assembly GCF_036560865.1 of Rudaea sp. Lineage (GTDB taxonomy): Bacteria > Pseudomonadota > Gammaproteobacteria > Xanthomonadales > Rhodanobacteraceae > Rudaea. The sequence goes on along the minus strand of NZ_DATBQK010000052.1, from coordinate 395 downwards.
ATGTAAGCTTCCCGAGTCCCGCCAAACCGTGCAACCCTTTCCACCCGTGCCGCATCCAACGAGGCAATGCGCGATGGCAAATTTCACCACGATAGACCCGCCGGCAAACTGATGCGGACCGTTCTCGTCATCGACGACAATCCGGGTGTGGTAACCGCGCTCGAAGTGCTGTTGAGCCTGCGTGATATCCGCACGCTGCGCGCGGCGACGCCGCAGGAAGGGCTCGCGCTGCTCGCACGCCAGCGCGTCGATCTGGTGCTGCAGGACATGAACTTCCACGAGGACACCACCTCCGGCGAGGATGGCGTCGCATTGTTCCGCGCGATTCGCGCACGCGAACCGGATCTGCCGGTGATCCTGCTCACCGCGTGGACGCATCTGGAAACCGCGATCGA
>NZ_DATBQK010000051.1:0-10784 GCF_036560865.1 Rudaea sp. | reverse complement strand
CACGCAGTCCTTGGGGAAAATCAGGTTCTTAGCCGCCATGCTTAAAAGACTACCTGCGATCTTCGCCGGCTTCTTGGTGACGCTTGTGGCTTATGCCGCGAACGTCGAACTGGTTGCGAATCACCCGGATACGTACGTCGTACGCAGGGGCGATACGCTGTGGGGCATTGCGGCGAAGTTTCTCAAGCGCCCGTGGGAATGGCCCGAAGTCTGGCAGGCCAATGCCCAAGTCAAGAATCCGCACCTGATTTTCCCGGGCGACGTGATCAACCTCGCCTATCTCGACGGCGGTCCGCATCTGCGCCCGGGCTTCGGCCCCCACTCACGCGTCGAGCAGCTTGAGGATGCGATCAAACCCATTCCGCTGCAGGCCATCGAAAAGTTCCTCAAGCGCACGCGCATGATTGGCGAGGACGACTACAAGAACGCACCGCACGTTGTCGGTGCCGAAGACGCGCGTCTGCGCGCCACGCCGGGACAGCTCGCTTACGTGCGCGGCCTGAGCGCGCAGCCGGGCGACCAGCTCGCCGTCGTGCGCACGCTCGGGCGCTACTACGAAATCGTGCCGCGCGACGCCGCGCCGCAGCGCTTCTATCGCGATTCCACCGACGACAAAGACCTGTCGCACGAATTCCGCGATGACATGATCTGGCATCACGGCCCGCAGGAATTCAGTCTCGCCGGCAAGGTCAACTTCCTCGGCTACGAAGCGCTGCAGATCGGCACGGTGCGCGTCACCCACGCGGGCAATCCCGCCTCGGTGCTCGTGCTCACCTCGGATGTGGAAATTCGCCCGGGCGATTTCATCATGCCGATCGACGACAAACCTTACGACGCCTCCTACGTGCCGCACGCGCCCAAACAGGTGCCGGATGGCATGCGCGTTATCGCGTTCACCGATACGGTCGATGCGTCGGGCTGGATGGTGGCCGGGCGCAACACGGTCGTCGCGCTGTCGCATGGCGCGGCCGACGGGGTCGAGAACGGGCAGACGTATTCGATCTTCCATCACGGCGAAGTCGTGAAGGATTACACCGACTATCGTGACGGAAGCATGAAGAAATTCCTGCATCCGGATGAGGCGAAAGTGCAGTTGCCCGAGGAATATGTTGGCCACGTGATGATCTTCCGCACCTTCGACCACGTCAGCTACGGTCTGATCATGGACGGCGTGCGCCCGGTGCATCTGCTCGACCCGCTCTACGATCCGGATCATACCTAGCCAGTTCATTCGGTCCGCCATGGAGACAGGCGCCCAATGCCCTCCGAACTCTCCGCCGCGCAGACGCTTGCCTGGCTGACCCTGCTGCGCGCGCCCGGATTCGGTGCCGCACCCATTCGCGCCTTGCTCGCAAGGCATGGCGACGCGGTTGCTGCCCTGGCCCACGCGCGACGCGACGCACCCGAGGAAGCGCGCGCGTGGTTCGCCGCGCCCGATCAGGCCGCGCTCGATCGGGACGAAACCTGGCTGGCCGCAGCCGACCATCATCTGATCGTGCACGGTGCCGAGGATTTTCCGGTATTGCTGCGCGATATCGCGAATGCGCCGGCGGCGCTGTTCGTCGCGGGCGATCCGGCAGCGCTGTGGTCGCCGCAGATTGCGATCGTCGGTTCGCGCAGCGCCAGCGCGGGCGGGTTGGCCAATGCCAAGGCATTTGCGCGCGCCTTCGTCGAGGCCGGTATGGTCGTGACCAGCGGTCTGGCCGAAGGCATCGACGGCGCTGCGCACACGGCCGCGCTCGATGCCGGCGGCACGACGATCGCAGTGCTCGGCACGGGCATCGATCTGGTCTTTCCGCGCCAGCATGCAGAGCTGGCCGCGCGTGTCGCCGGCAACGGCGCGCTGGTCAGCGAATTTCCGCCGGGCACACCGGGTCACCCGAAACACTTTCCACGCCGCAACCGGATCATTTCGGGTTTGAGCCTCGGCACGCTCGTCATCGAAGCCAGCATCAAATCCGGCTCGCTGACCACGGCGCGCTATGCGGCCGAACAGGGCCGTGAGGTGTTTGCGCTGCCGGGCTCGATCCACAGCCCGCTCGCGCGCGGCTGCCACAAGTTGATCCGCGAGGGCGCCAAGCTGATCGAGACCGCGCAGGAAGTGCTCGAGGAACTGCGCGGGGTTGGCGCCGTGCTGGCCGATGGATTGCGCGAACGTCTGGCGCTGGACGATGCTGGCTCCACCAGTTCGCGCCATGCTGCCAATGCGCCGACAGCAGCGCATTCCGGCGATCCCGACTACGCGCGTCTGATCGCCGCGCTCGACCACACACCGACCGCGCTGGACGAGCTTGCCGGGCGCACCCAATTACCCGCCGCCGCGCTGTCATCGATGCTTCTGGTACTCGAACTCGATGGTTTGGTCGTTGCACAAGGCGGTCGCTATGCGCGTAAAACCCCCTGATCGAGCGATACCGAGCAACGAGGTGAAGTCTCTGTTTCCGTTGATATTTATTTCATGTCGTGCGTGTCGCTGGTGGTCCGCTTTGGACCGGCTTGCCGATCAGCGCGCTTGACACACGCCGCTTTCACAGGTTGACTGGAAAAAGGGCGCCCTGTCGGATGCGACACATTCCCGCGTCGAATTTCCTGTTATCCAATCCAACCATCCGCCTCGATCCGGACTGGCCGCGCGCAGCGCAGCCGTAAAAAACTTATGGCTAAAAATCTGCTCATCGTCGAATCGCCTGCCAAGGCAAAAACGATCAACAAATATCTCGGCAAGGACTTCAGCGTGCTCGCCTCCTACGGCCACGTGCGCGATCTGAAGCCCAAGGAAGGCGCGGTCGATCCCGATGCCGGCTTCGCCATGGCCTACGAACTGATCGAGAGGAATGAGAAGCACGTCGAGGCGATCGCCAAGGCCGCGGCCAAGGCCGACGCGCTCTACCTCGCCACCGACCTGGATCGCGAAGGCGAGGCGATCTCCTGGCATATCGCGGAGATTTTGAAACAGCGCAACCTGCTCGAAGGCAAGACTCTGCATCGCGTGGTGTTCTCGGAGATCACGCCGCACGCGATCCAGGAAGCCGTGGCCAATCCGCGCGCATTGTCGCTCGATCTGGTCAACGCGCAGCAGGCGCGGCGCGCGCTCGATTACCTGGTCGGCTTCAATCTGTCGCCGGTGCTGTGGCGCAAGGTGCAGCGCGGCCTGTCGGCCGGGCGCGTGCAATCGCCCGCACTGCGCATGATCGCCGAGCGCGAGGAGGAAATCGAGGCGTTCAAGGCGCGTGAGTACTGGTCGATCGAAGCCGATTGCGCGCATCCGGATCAGCGCTTTTCCGCGCGCCTGCTGAAACTGCACGGCAAGAAGTTCGAGCAGTTCGACCTGACCAACGAAACCGACGCGCATAACACGCGCGCGGAATTGCTGCGCAGCGCGCAGGGCCGCCTTATCGTTACCGAGGTGCAGTCGAAAGAGCGCAAGCGCCGGCCGTCGCCGCCGTTCACGACCTCGACCCTGCAGCAGGAAGCCGCGCGCAAACTCGGCTTCTCGACCAGCCGCACGATGCGCCTCGCCCAAGGTCTTTACGAAGGCGTCGCGATTGGCGACGAGGGCACGGTCGGCCTGATCACTTACATGCGTACCGACTCGGTCAACATCGGCAACGACGCGATCGCCGATATCCGCGGCGTGATCGCGCGCGACTACGGCGCCAAGGCGCTGCCGGAGAGTCCGAACATTTACCGCAGCAAATCCAAGAACGCGCAGGAAGCGCACGAGGCGATTCGTCCGACCACGGCCCTGCATACGCCGCGCAGCATCGCCACGTTCCTGAACGACGATCAGCGCAAGCTGTACGAACTGATCTGGAAGCGCGCCGTCGCCAGCCAGATGCAGTTCGCGACCTTGAACACCGTGTCGGTCGATCTCGACGCAGGTGGCGATTCGACCCTGCGCGCCAGCGGCACCACGGTGGTCGATCCGGGTTTTCTTGCGGTGTACGAGGAAAGTCACGACGTCAAGACGGCGGAGGACGACGAAGCCAACCGCAAATTGCCGGCGATGCAGATCGGCGAAGCCGTGCCGCTCGCGGACATCCTCGCCGAGCAGCATTTCACCGAGCCGCCGCCGCGTTACTCCGAGGCGAGCCTGGTCAAGACGCTGGAGGAATACGGCATCGGCCGGCCGTCGACCTACGCGAGCATCATCCAGACCCTGTTGAACCGCGAGTACGTCACGCTCGACAGCCGCCGCTTCAAGCCGACCGATGTCGGCCGTGCCGTGGCGAAATTCCTGTCCGGACATTTTGCGCAGTACGTCGACTACGATTTCACCGCCAAGCTTGAAGACGAGCTCGATGCGGTCAGCCGCGGTGAAGAGGACTGGGTGCCGCTGCTGCAGAAGTTCTGGACGCCGTTCAAGGCCCTGGTCGACGAAAAGACCGAGTCGGTGGATCGCTCCGAAGCGAGCGGTTCGCGCGAGTTGGGACTCGATCCCGCGTCGGGCAAACCGCTCAGCGTACGTCTGGGCCGCTACGGACCGATGGCGCAGATCGGCAGCAAGGACGACGAGGACAAACCGCGCTTCGCCAGCCTGCGCCCCGGGCAGAGCATCCACACGATCACGCTCGAGGACGCGCTGCATCTGTTCAAGCTGCCGCGCACGCTCGGCGAGGCGGCGGACGGCGAGACGATCAGCGTCGGCATTGGCCGCTTCGGTCCGTTCGTCAAGCACGGCAAGACCTATGCGTCGATCAAGCCGCCCGACGATCCGTACACGATCGAGCTTCCGCGCGCGAAGGAAGTGCTGCACGAGAAGGCCGAGGCGATTCGCAACCGCGTAATCGCGAGTTTCCGCGACGGCGCCATTCAAATCCTGCGTGGCCAGTACGGTCCGTATATCACCGATGGCAACAAGAATGCGCGCATTCCGAAAGATCGCGAACCAGCGTCGCTGAGCGAGGCCGAGTGCGCCGAACTGCTGGCTGCGGCGCCCGACAAACCCAAGCGCGGCGGACGCTTCCGCAAGGCCGCGAAAACCGCGCCTGCGACTGCGACCACGGCCACGGCCACGGCCAAAGCAGCGCCGGCAAGAAAAACTGCCACAAAGAAAGCGGCGGCGAAGAAAAAGCCGCGCAAAAAGGTCGCGGCGAAAAAAACCGCGGTCAGGAAATCGGCAAAGGCCGCCAGCGGGGCAAGCTGAGGTTGCCTGTCGTGCCAGACGCGCTCGAATCCGCGGTTACCGCGCTGCGCTCGGGCAGCGTCATCGCCTATCCGACCGAAGCGGTCTTTGGTTTGGGTTGCGATCCGCTGAACGCGACTGCTGTAGCGCGGTTGTTTGCGCTGAAGCAGCGACCGAGCGGACAGGGCGTGCTGCTGATCGCCGCGGATTTCGATCAGGTAAGGGATTTTATCGGCGCCGTGCCTGCCGACGCGCTCACTCGCGCGCGTGCGACCTGGCCGGGCCCGCACACCTGGGTGTTTCCGCGCTCCGCGACGACGCCACCCTGGCTCGCCGGCGAGCACGCGGGCATCGCGCTGCGTGTCACCGCGCATGCGCCCGCCGCGCAACTATGTCGCGCGTTCGGCGCGGCGCTGGTATCGACCAGCGCGAACCGGCACGGCGAAGCGCCGGCGCGCGACGCCATGCAGGTGCATGCGTTATTCGGCGATCAACTCGGCTATATTCTCGACGGCGCGACCGGCGGGATGGAGCGGCCAACCCCGATACGCGATGCGATCAACGGGGAGTTTGTTCGCCGTTAAGGCTTGGGTCTGAATAATTTGCCACGGGTTTGCGTTGGCCTGAGTCGCGACGAATCTGTGTTTATACGGAAGCCAGCTGAGGGGACATGATGTCGGCAGTAATCGAAACCGGACGCAAGTACCGCCCGGCACCCGCCATACCCTTGCTGGCGGACGCCGATCTGTCGCGCACGTTCGCCTGGCGTGACGGTACCGCGATCAGCACGGGCGAATTCCTCGCCGCGGTCGAGGCGCTGGCCCGGCGCCTGCCGAATGCCAGTTACGCAGTGAATCTGTGCGAGGACCGCTATCGGTTCCTCGTGTCGTTCTGCGCGACTGCGATTGCCGGCCAGACCAGCCTGTTGCCAGCATCGCGCGCGCCACAGACCGTGAACGACATGCTGCATGCCTATGCGCCGAGCTATGCGCTCAACGATGGCGAGTCCGCTGCGTCGCGCAGTTTCAATGTCGCGCAGCTGCACGGGAAAATGGAGAAGTATACAAACACCATTCCACTCATTGCGTCGGATCACACGCTGGCCATTGCGTTCACCTCGGGCTCGACCGGCGCGCCGAAGGCGAATCGCAAGACCTGGCAAAGCTTCTGCGCCAGCAGCGCCCTGAACCGGGCCACGCTCGAGGTCGCCGGACCAGCGCCGAATATCGTCGCGACCGTACCGGCGCAGCATATGTACGGTCTGGAACTGTCAGTCCTGCTGCCGTTGCGCAGTCGCGCGGCGATCCACGCCGGGCAGCCGTTTTTCCCGGCCGATATCGCGCAGGCATTGGGCGAGATTCCAGCGCCGCGTGTGCTGGTGACGACGCCGTTTCACCTGCGCGCGCTGCTGCAGGAGAACCTCGCTTTGCCGATGCTGGCCGCCGTCGTCAGCGCCACCGCGCCTCTCGATGCCGAGCTCGCCGCGCGCGTCGAGCGGCGCTACGCGACACAGGTGATCGAATTGTTCGGCTCGACCGAAACCTGCGTCATCGCACAGCGGCGTACCGCGCATCTTGTCGGGTGGTCGCTCTACGACGGTGTCGAACTGCATCCGCAGCCGGACGGTACGCTCGCGACCGCGTCGCATTTCGGCGAACCGACCCTGTTGCAGGACATCGTCGAACTGCTGCCACAGCGGCAATTCCAGCTACGCGGGCGCAATTCGGATCTTCTGGAAATTGCCGGCAAACGCGGCTCGCTCGGCGATCTCACCCAGCGCCTGCTGGCGATCCCGGGCGTGGACGATGCGATCGTGTTCCAGCTCGATGCGGATACGCGAGGCGTGCGCCGGCTCGCTGCGCTGGCGGTCGCCCCGCAACTCGACGAGCCCGGCATCCTCGCGGCGCTGCGCGAGGCGATCGACCCGGTCTTCCTGCCACGCCCGCTGCGCCTGGTCGCTGCGCTGCCGCGCAACGCGACCGGCAAGCTGCCGCGCGAAGCCCTGCTCGCGGCGCTGGCCGGGAAAAAGCCGGTCGTTTAGGCCACTCGGGTTCGAGTGGAAAAGTGTACTATTTCCATTCGAACACTCTGTATTCCACCGGCGTCACGTGACCCGACACGCCTGCCGCCGGATCCGGCGGCAGCGGCCCTGTGTATCTCTGGTCGACGTACCATTTGGTCTCGCCGCCGTCCTTGGGAATAATGCGTTGCGCGAACAGCTTGCCGTGCTTGCGGTATTCCTCGATCGTGTCGTTGCCTTCCTGGCGCACGGTGATCACCGGCAACTCGGTCGCCTCGGCGGCCCTCTGCACTTCGGGCGGCAGGCCCGGGCTGTTGAATTTCTGTTCGGGTGCGGGCGGCAACACGGGCACTGGCCTGGCCGCAGCACGTTTTGCTTCCTCGGCAGCGGCCTTGGCCTCCACCTCGGAGTTGGCGAGCGGAACGATCTTGACTTTCGGATCGACCGGCGACTGCGGCGCTGCGGCCGGCGCCGTCTGGGCGCTGCCCGGATCGTCCATCGCCGGCGGCGCCTGCACAGGCGGCAGCGTGTCCGTCGATTTGCCGCGATCCTGAGCGGTCGCAGTCGCGGCGACAAGCAATCCGGTGATTATGCTGACCAGAAATGATCGGCTCATGACGCACCTCCATGCTCGATAGCGCTTCGAAGCATAACAAAACCTGCGTGAAGACCACATGAAATTGCACACATTCACGGTGCGTTTGGTTTAGTGTCCCTCGTTGCAAATCGTTTGCTGCTGGCCCAAGCTCGGCGGCTTATTCAAATAAATCACCGCAATGGCACGACCGACACTCACCCTGATCGACGGCTCCGGTTATCTGTATCGCGCGTTTCATGCGTTGCCGCCGCTGACCAATGCGCGCGGCGAGCCGACCGGCGCGCTGTTTGGCGTGATCAACATGTTGCGCCTAGGCCTGAAGGCCAAACCCGACTACATCGCCTTCGTGGCCGATGCACCGGGCCCGACCTTTCGCGACGATCTGTACGCCGACTACAAGGCGCAGCGCGCGCCGATGCCCGAGGATCTGCGCACGCAGATCGAACCGATGCTGCAACTGGTCGCCGCACTCGGATTTCCGATTTTGTGTATCCCCGGCGTCGAGGCCGACGATGTGATCGGCACGCTGACAACGCAAGCCGCGGCGCAAGGCATCGACGTGATCGTGTCGACCGGCGACAAGGATCTCGCCCAGCTGGTCAATCCACACGTGACCCTGGTCAACACGATGACCAACACCCGGCTCGACGAAGCCGGCGTAGTTGACAAGTTCGGCGTACGTCCCGATCAGATCGCCGACTATCTCGCCCTGATGGGCGACAGCGTCGACAACGTGCCCGGCGTCGAGAAATGCGGACCGAAGACGGCGGCGAAATGGTTGGCCGAATATGCCGATCTCGCCGGCGTCATCGCCAATGCCGACAAGGTCGGCGGCAAGATCGGCGAAAACCTGCGCGCCGCGCTGCCGCGCCTGCCGTTGTGGCGTGAGTTGACGCAGGTCAAGACCGATGTGGCGCTGGACGTAAAGCCGTCCGACCTGACCTTGCGCGAGCCCGATACCGCCAAGCTGCGCGAGCTGTATGCGCGCTACGAATTCAGGGCGGCGCTCAAGGAACTGGATGCCGCGGCCGTTGCCGCAGAGCCGGGCAGCGCCGCAGTGGAAAAAACGCTGGAGTCAGGCGCTCGCGAAAATAACGCGCAAACACAAACGCCTGCTTCGAGTCCCGAGTCCCGAGCCCCGAGCCCCGCAACTGCCAGCGGCCAGTACGACCTCGTGCTCACCCACACGCAATTCGACGCCTGGCTTGCGCGCCTCGATGCGGCCGATCTGATCTGCATCGATACTGAAACGACCGGCCTCGATCCGATGCGCGCCGAGATCGTCGGCGTGTCGTTCGCGGTCGAACCGGGCCATGCCGCGTATGTACCGCTCGCGCACGATTATCCGGGCGCGCCGGCGCAACTCGATCGCACCAAGATACTTGAAGCCCTGCGTCCACTTTTACAGAATGTGCAAAAATACAAACTCGGACAGCACCTGAAATACGACATGAACGTGCTGTCGACTTACGGCATCGCGATGGCCGGCGTGCGCTTCGACTCGATGCTCGAATCCTATGTGTGGAATTCGAGCGGCAACCGTCACGACATGGACACGCTGGCAAAAAAATATCTGGGCGTCGACACCATTCGTTACGAGGACGTCACCGGCAAAGGCGCCAAGCAGATCGGCTTCTCGCAGGTCGACGTGCGCCGCGCCGCGGACTATGCGGCCGAGGATGCCGACATCACCTTGCGCCTGCACGCTGCGCTGTGGGCCAAACTGGAAACCGAACCCAGATTGCAAAGCGTATTCGAGGATATCGAGATGCCGCTCGTGCCCGTGCTCGCGCGCATGGAACAAACCGGTGTCCTCATCGATGCGGAGAAACTGAAAATACAGAGTCAGGAACTCGGCCGGCGCATGCTCGAATTGCAACAGCATGCCTACGGCGTTGCCGGCCGCCATTTCAGTCTCGATTCGCCCAAGCAATTGCAGATGCTGCTTTACGACGAGCTGAAATTGCCGGTGACGCAGAAGACGCCGACCGGACAGCCGTCGACGAACGAAGAAGCGCTCGAGGGTCTCGCCGATCAGCACGAACTGCCGCGCCTCATTCTCGACTACCGCACGCTGGCGAAGCTGCGCTCGACCTACACCGACAAGCTCGCCGAACACGTCAATCCGCGCACCGGCCGCGTGCACACGAGCTATCACCAGGCGGTCGCGGCGACCGGACGGCTGTCGTCGAACGATCCGAATCTGCAGAACATTCCGATCCGCACTGAGGAGGGCCGGCGCATTCGCCAGGCCTTCGTCGCACCGGCGGGCCATAAAATCCTCGCTGCGGATTATTCGCAGATCGAGTTGCGCATCATGGCGCATCTGTCCGGCGATGCGGGCCTGCTCGCGGCATTTCACGGCAATCAGGATGTGCATCGCGCGACCGCGGCCGAGGTGTTTGGCGTACCGCCCGAACAGGTCGACGCGAATCAGCGCCGCGCCGCCAAGGCGATCAATTTCGGCTTGATGTATGGCATGAGTGCCTGGGGTCTGGCGCGTCAGCTGGGCATCGACCGCAACGAGGCGCAGGGCTACGTCAAACGCTATTTCGAACGTTATCCGGGCGTGCAGGCGTTCATGCAGGCGACGCGCGAGCAGGCGCACCGCGACGGCTACGTCGAAACCGTGTTCGGGCGGCGCCTGTATCTCTACGAAATCAACTCGCGCAATCAGGGTTTGCGCGCGGGCGCCGAGCGCGCAGCGATCAACGCACCGATGCAGGGCACTGCGGCCGACATCATCAAGCGCGCGATGATCGCGGTCGATGCCTGGCTGCAAAACAATTCCGGCGTGGCGCGCATGATCATGCAGGTGCACGACGAACTGGTGTTCGAAGTGCGCGCAGAGGCCGTGGAAAAAATCACCGCCGGCGTGCGCGAACGCATGATGCATGCGGCGGACCTTGCGGTGCCCTTGATCGTGGATACGGGCGTCGGCGACAACTGGGACGAGGCGCACTAGACGGCTATTTTTTGCTGTTGCGCGCATCCGTAAAAGTTTCACGAAACTTTTACGTAAAGTTTCGTAATTGTTCTAT
>NZ_DATBQK010000050.1:0-38219 GCF_036560865.1 Rudaea sp. | reverse complement strand
GGCTTCGGGCCGATTCCGGGCCTGCGCCGGATCACGCTGCATTCGCCGCCGGCCGCGGTCGGCGGCACGCGCGAGCTGGAGGACAACGGTGGCCTCCTGCTCAACGAACGCATCACCGCACTCGATCCGCCCCGCCTGCATGCGTACACGCTTTCCGGACTGCATCCTCCACTCGCATGGCTGGCGCGCGAGGGACATGCCGAGTGGACGTTCGCACCAGTCGCCGCGGGGACTCATGTGGAGTGGACGTACGACTTCGAGTTGACCGGTCCGATCGCCTGGCCCGTCGCGTGGCCGCTGCTGCAGATATTCATGCGCGGCGCGATGCAGCGCTGCCTCGACGCGATGGCACGCGTACTCGAATTGGCGTACGGCACGCGCTGATGGAAAAGTGGATCCTGCTCGGCATGGGGCCGGTGTTTATCGCCTGCATCGCGATCGAGGCCTGGTACTGGCGCGAGCGCCGACCGGAAATCTATAGCTGGGTCGACACGCTTTCGAACGCGGGACTCGCCCTGATGCATCAGGGCGCAGACGCGGTCGCCTGGGTGCTGGTGATCGGCATCTACTACCTCATCTACCAGCATCGCGTGTTCGATCTGCCGACCTCGGCATGGACGATCGCTGGGCTGTTTCTCGCCCAGGATTTTTTCTACTATTTTTTCCACCGCGCCAGCCACCGCATTCGCTGGATGTGGGCTTCGCATGTGACCCATCATTCGTCCGAACAGCTGAACTTCTCAACCGCGTTCCGGCAGAGCCTGACCTATCCGATCTCCGGCATGTGGCTGTTCTGGCTGCCGCTTGCCTGGCTCGGCTTCGAGCCGAAGAACATCGTCGCCGTGGTCGCGATCAACCTCGGCTTCCAGTTCTTCGTCCACACTCAGGCGATCGGCAAACTCGGCTGGGTCGAATACGTGTTCAACACGCCCTCGCACCATCGCGTGCACCACGCGCGCAATCCGAAGTACATCGATCGCAACTACGCGGGCGTCTTGATTGTCTGGGACAAGTTGTTCGGCAGCTTCGTCGAGGAGGATCCCGCCGTGCCCTGCGATTACGGCATCATCGGCCAGATTCAGAGTCATAACCCGATCCGACTCACTTTTCACGAATGGATCGCGATGTTCGGCGACGCCGCGCGGGCGCACGGCATGCGTGGCGCGATTGCGCAACTGTTCGGGCCGCCCGAGCGCGCGCTGTCGCATCCGGGGCGGCCGCCATCGGTGATCCACCGCTGACAGCATGTCAGTGTAAAATCCCAACGCGCCGATTGCGCCGTACATGCGGCTTTGACGCACCGACAAGCGAGACACGACCGTGAACGATCCAGAAGACGACGACTACGAAGAACAATGGTGGGTCGCCTCGCTCGGCGACATGCTGGTCTGGGCGCGCATGCGCGTCCTCACCTCCGGCAGCGTCGAGGTGTTTAACGCCGAAGGCGAGACCCTGCACTATGAAGACGACGACAGCGCACACACGGCGCTGCTCGACGCAGAGTTCCGCATATTCGACGGGCTCGACGACGACGACGCGGCGGTACTCGGTTTCGATCTGGATTCAGTCGAGCCGCCGCACGCGAATGAGGACGAAGAATTGTTGCCCTTGATGACCGAGAAATTGGTCGGCCGCAACAATTGAGCATCGCGGCCTGAACGCTGGGCAGGAGGAACACCGATGGATCTGAATCTCACCGGCAAACATGCGCTCGTCTGCGGCGGTTCGCAGGGCATCGGCCGTGCGGCGGCGATCGAGATCGCGCGGCTCGGCGCCGACGTCACCCTGCTGGCGCGTTCGCCCGATGCGCTGGCCGCTGCATTCGACCTGCTGCCAAAAGTCCATGCAGCGCAGGCACACGGCACTATCGCCGTCGACATGAACGACGACGCCGGCTTGCGCGCCAAGGTCGAAGCGACGGCCAACAACCGGCCCGTGCAGATTCTGGTCAACAACAGCGGCGGCCCGGCGGGCGGCCAGGCCAGTTCTGCAAAAGTGGAAGAGTATATTTCCGCTTTCCGGCAACATCTGCTCGCCAATCAGATCGTGTTGCAAGCCGTGCTCGGCGGCATGCGTGCCGCCGGCTACGGCCGCGTGATCAATGTGATTTCGACCTCGGTCAAGGAACCGATCAGGAATCTGGGTGTCTCCAACACGATCCGCGCTGCGGTGGCGAGTTGGGCGAAAACGCTGGCCGGCGAACTGGGCACCTTCGGCATCACGGTCAACAATGTGCTGCCGGGCTACACAAAAACGCAGCGCCTGCAGCAGATCCTAGGCGACCGCGCAACCGCCACCGGCAAGAGCCAGGACGACATCGCCGCGGCGATGCTCGCCAGCGTGCCGCTCGGCCGCTTCGCTGACGCGCAGGAAATCGCGAACGTGATCGCGTTCCTTGCCTCGCCCGCTGCGGGCTATGTGAACGGCGTGAATATTCCGGTCGACGGCGGACGCACACTGTCGCTGTGATGCACGGCGAAGCGCGCGCGCATCCTGCTAAGCTTGGTGCATGACTTCGGCCGCGATTCTCACCCTCGCAAATTACATCGACGGCGCACTGCAACCGCCGCGCGCCGGGCGCTATCTCGACGTCCATGAACCCGCGATCGGCGCGGTTTATGCGCGCTGTCCCGACTCCAGCGCGGAGGATATCGATGCCGCTGTCGGCGCCGCGCAGCGCGCGTTTCCGGCATGGGCGGCACTGCCCGCCGGGCAACGCGCGCGCCTGCTCGAACGCATCGCCGAACGCATAGAGACGCAATTAGAGGCGTTTGCCCAGGCGGAGTCGCGCGACAGCGGAAAGCCGCTTGCGCTCGCACGCAGCCTGGATATTCCGCGCGCGATCGCGAACCTGCGTTTCTTCGCCGCGGCGATCACCCAGTTCGCCAGCGAAACGCATGCGGGCGCCGACGCGCTTAACTACACCTTGCGCGCTCCGCTCGGCGTGGTCGGCTGCATTTCGCCGTGGAATCTGCCGTTGTACCTGTTCACCTGGAAGATCGCGCCGGCGCTCGCGGCAGGCAATTGCGTCGTTGCCAAGCCGTCGGAGATCACCCCGCTCACCGCGTGGATGCTCGCGCAGGCCTGCATCGATGCGGGTCTACCGCCGGGCGTGCTGAACATCGTGCACGGCACCGGTGCGCGTGCGGGACAGGCCTTGATCGAGCACCCCGGCATCGCGGCGATTTCATTCACCGGCTCCACGCGCACCGGCGCGGCAATCGCCTCGACGCTCGCGCCGAAGTTCAAGAAACTCTCGCTGGAAATGGGCGGCAAGAATGCGACGTTGGTGTTCGCCGATTGGGAAGCGAACGCCGCGAATCTCGACACGATCGTGCGCTCGGCCTTCGCCAACCAGGGCCAGATCTGCCTGTGTGGCTCGCGCATCCTGATCGAACGCAGCATCTACGAAAAATTCAAGACTGATTTCGTCGAGAAAGTCCGCGCGCTCAAAGTCGGCGATCCGCAGGATGCCGCGAGCGATCTCGGCGCCATCGTTTCGCGCGCGCATTTCGACAAGGTGATGGGGCATATCGCGTTGGCGCGCGAGGAAGGCGGCAGAGTTCTGTACGGAGGAGGCGCAGTGCGTGTCGATGGCCGCTGCAGCGACGGCTGGTTTATCGCGCCGACCGTGATCGAAGGTCTTGCGATGGACTGCCACACGAATCAGGAAGAAATCTTCGGCCCGGTGGTCACGCTGATTCCGTTCGACAGCGACGATGAGGCGGTTATGCTCGCGAATGCGACGCGCTATGGCCTTGCCGCGTCCTTGTGGACAGGCAGCCTCACACGCGCGCACCGGGTTGCGGCGCGACTGGAGTCGGGTATCGTCTGGATCAATTGCTGGCTGCGCCGCGATCTGCGTACACCGTTTGGCGGCGTGAAGGATTCGGGCGTCGGCCGCGAGGGCGGCGTCGAGGCGTTGCGCTTCTTCACTGAAGCGAAAAACATTTGCGTGGCGCTGTGATGGGCCCGCGGCACCATGGCGTGAAAGCATGACCTTTGTCCATGTTCATGCGTGGCATTCACTGACAAAATCCAGCAATGCCGCGGGTCCGGCACCCACGCACACTGGATGAGAGAGAGCATCGTCTTGCAAACCCGTTCTACCCGCTTCTGGCTGTCGATTGGCATCTGCGCCCTCGTTTGCTCGATCGGCGCCTGCGCCAGCGCGTACGGCCTTGCGCTCGGCGAGGAGAAATCGCCGACCAGCGCGGAACTCACGCCGGCCGAATGGCGCCGGCAACAACTTGCGGCTGCGGACAAGTCCGACGAGATCATGCGTCACGCGCAACGCCAGTCCAGCCTGCTCGCGCAATACATCCTCATGCAGACAAGCTACGAAGCGAACAGCGAACGCGCGTTCCGCCTGATCTTCGGTCAGTATTTGTCCTGGTTCCAGACTTGGATCGGCGATTACGACGGCGCGCGCAAGTCCTTCTCGATCGCACAGCCGGCGCAGGCCGACGACGCGCCCTCGCCGCTCGGCGGCTATCGCGTGCGGCCCGCCGACGAGGCGATTCTCGAACTGACGAACAAGCGCAAGGCGGTATTCTTCAACGAGGCGCATAGCGCGCCGATCACGCGCACGCTGACTGTCGAGCTGCTCGCCAGACTGCGCGCGCAGGGTTTCAACTATTTCGCCGCCGAAACACTGTACACCGCCGACAAGGACTTGCAGAAGCGCGGCTATCCGACCGCGAAAAGCGGCTTCTACGTGAGCGAGCCGATCTACGGTGAGATGGTGCGTGCCGCGCTCAAACTCGGCTACAAGGTGATCGCCTACGACGCGGAAAACGCCGGCGTCGGCGATGCGCGCGAGAAGGGCGGCGCCGAGGCCTTGTACAATCAGACGTTCAAGCACGATCCGAATGCGCGTCTCGTCGTCAATGCGGGCTTCGCGCATATCCAGAAAACCGGCGTCTATCTGGGCGGATCGAGCATGGCGGAATTCTTCGCCAAGATTTCCGGCATCGAACCGCTGGCGATCGAGCAAACGATGATGATCCAGCATGCGCGCGCCGATCAGGATCATCCGTACTACCTGACCGTCAATCAGACCGCGCATCCAGACAAGCCCTTCGTGTTCGTGAACGATGCCGGCAAGGGTTGGACGCTCAAGCCCGGCCAATACGACATCAGTGTGTTCTTTCCGCCGCAAATCGTTGAGGAAAATCGCCCGACCTGGCCGAGTCTCGATGGCACACGGCAGGCCTACTCGGTAAATGGCGACGCCTGCCGCGCACAATTTCCTTGTCTGATCGAGGCACGCTACAGCGACGAGCGCGATGACGCGATTCCTGCCGATCGCGTCATGTTGAACAACATAGATCCGAACGCGCCGATCAGCGAACGCGTCGTGACCAATCAAGGCAGCGTGCATAGTCGTCTTTACCTGTATCCGGGGCACTATCGCTTCAGCGCAAGCGATCGTCTCGGGCGTGCGATCACCGCGCATGAGATCGACATTCGCGCCCCATCCGGCGTTGCGGGAAAGGGGGAAAAACCTTGAATCTCCCACACGATTCCGGATCGAGTCGGCCCGATTCGATCAGAACCGAACACGCACCCGCTCCGGTCGGCGCCTATCCGCACGCACGTCGCGTCGGCAATCTGGTGTTCCTGTCCGGCGTCGGCCCGCGCGACCCGGCGACGAATTCCATTATTGGAAATGTATACGGTAGCGACGGCCACCTTGTGAGTTACGATATCGAGGCCCAATGCCGCACCGTGTTCGCCAACGTGCGCGCCATCCTCGAAGCGAGCGGCGCGCACTGGGAGGACCTCGTCGACGTAACCGTTTTCCTGACCGACATGGCGCGCGATTTCGCCGCCTACAACCGCATCTACGCGGAATACTTCACTGCCGCGCAGCCGTGCCGCACGACGCTGGGCATCAGCGCGCTGCCGACGCCGATCGCGATTGAATTGAAGTGCGTTGCCTGTTGCCCCCTTCTCCCGTCGCGAGAAGGTGCCGAAGGCGGATGAGGGGAGGCACCACGCGAACGGCAGCTTCAGAAATTACGAACGCATCCCCTCATCCGGCGCTACGCGCCACCTTCTCCCGTTGGAGAAGGGAAGCTACCTGCGCGGCGTCGTGCCGGTCTGCTCGGCCCACAGGCGCCGCAACTGGCGCGCCGAACCCAGGCCCGCCAGCGTTGCCGCAGCCTCGACGCTGAGCCCCGACGTCAGCGCCTGGCGTGCCAGTGCATAGCGCAAACGCGCGTGATAGGCGCGCACCGACAACCCGGTCGCCTCGCGAAAATGCCGGGTCAAGGTGCGCACGCTGACATGCGCACGCGCGGCGAGGCGCGGCAGTGGCCAGTCTTCCTGCGCCGCACGCGTCAGCGCGTCCTGCGCGCGATGGATGCCCGCATCCATGTGATTGCGTCCGCTCAGCCACGGCGACAGCGCTGGATCGTCCGGCGCGCGGCGTAGATAGACGACCATATGTCGCGCAACATCGGCAGACAATTGCGGCGAGGCGAGTTCGGCAATCAGATACAGCGCAAGGTCGATGCCCGCCGTGATGCCCGCGCTCGTATAGCAACCGCGATCCTCGACGAAGACGCGGCTGTCGAGCACCTGCGCGCTCGGCGCCTCGCGCCGCAGCAGCTCGATTTCGCTGTGATGCGAGGTGCAACGCTTGCCGTCGAGCAGACCGGCGCGTGCGGCGAACAGTGCGCCGGCACAGACGCAGGCAAGCCGTTGCGGCTGCCGACCGACCTCGCGCAGCCAGCGCACCAGTACGCGACCAGGCCGCGAGGCCAGCGCCGCCTCGTCGTTCGTCGAACCGCAGACGATCAGCAACGCGTCGCGTTCGATCGCCGCGGGCAGTGGTTCGATCCGGCTGAGGGTGACGCCTATCGACGTCGATGCCACGCTCTCCGCTGCAGCCACGCGCAGGCGAAACGGCCCGCCGCGCGCCGCGGCGATGCGAAACGCCTCGGCCGGTCCGGCGAAATCGAGCAGGACCAGATCCGGCGGCAGGATGAACCACACATCAGCCAAGCGCTTCCTCCACCGTCGCGATGCGCGCAAAGCGGTCGCGCAGCACGAGTTCGGTACGTTCGCGGATTTCCGCCGCGCTGAATTGCCTGCCGCTGCGCGGATCGGTCATTGGAAACGTCAGCATGGCCTCGCCGACGAAATCGACGTCGTAGCCGAGATCGGAGGCGACGCGCGTCGTCGTCTCGCAGCACTGCTCGGTGCGGATACCGGCCACGATCAGCTTGCGAATCCCACGCGTGCGCAGCCAGCGATCAAGGCCGGTGTCGGTGAACGCATTGTGCACGTGCTTGACGAACTCGACCGCATGCGTCGGCGGCATCCAGTCCAGAGGCTTGACCAGACCGCTCGCGCGTGAAAATGCGCCGTCGCCGTCCTCGTGCAGGATGCGCACGACGGGACAGCCCTTCTTCGTCGCGCCGTCGATCAGCGTAGTGATGCGTTCGCGAAACGCCGGCACGTCGTCCTCGCGCCAATAGTCGCGCGCGGGAAAGGACTGCTGCACGTCGATGCTGAGTACGGCCGTGTTCGAATTGCTCATATTGCGCCTGCATGGTCGGTTGAAGTGTTGCTAGCCTAAGCCTGCTCAGGCCGCGATTCGAGCCGCTCGCAGGACTGATAGGGGACATTTTAGGCCAAATCATGGTACCCCGTTTTGGCCTGCGCACCCTTGCGCTCAGGCGGGCGGGTTAAACTGACCTTCTCCCGCTGCTGATGTGACCACAATGCTCACCTCGCCGATCGATCTGCAAAAATGGATAAATGCGCATCGTGACCTGCTCAAGCCGCCGGTCGGCAACAAGTGCATTGTCGACGGCGACTTCATCGTGATGATCGTCGGCGGTCCGAACGCACGCAGCGACTACCACTGGGACGAAGGTCCGGAATTCTTCTACCAGATTGAAGGCACGATGGTGCTCAAGGTACAGGACGAGGGTATCCAGCGCGACATTCCAATCAATGCCGGCGAGCTGTTCTATCTGCCGCCGCGCGTACCCCACTCACCGCAGCGCATGGCCGGCGGCATCGGCCTCGTCATCGAACGCAAGCGCCTCGCCGATGAGCAAGATGGTCTGCTCTGGTATTGCGAGCACTGCAATCACGAACTCCACAAGGAGTTCTTCACCCTGCGCAGCATCGAGCAGGATTTCCCGCCAGTGTTCGAACGCTACTATCGCTCGCTGGACGCACGCACTTGCCGTGCCTGCGGGCACGTCAACGCGGCGCCGGACAGGTATCTCTGACTCGGCTCGTCATACCGGCGAAAGCCTTTTTTGCTCGTCATTCCCGCGTAGGCGGGACTGCGCAGGCAGGATGCCGGAGCGAACATTCGCGTAGCGAATGGCCCGCGGGGCACGCGGCAGGAGCCGCGTGTAATCCAGTGTCTTAGCTTTGCTGACTCTTTTAGCAGCGAGAGCTTCCACTCGCTTGCGGCGAGCGGGTCACTTTTCTTTGTGTGCCCAAAGAAAAGTAACCAAAAGAAATGCGCCCCCGATGCCGCGCTCTGCGGGCTTCGCCCTTCGAGTGCGCGAGGTCACACAGGGGTTCGCTTGACGTACATCCCTGTACGTTCGCGAACTGACGCGCATCCTGCGCGTCATCCTCACGGACTTTTCCTGCGTACCCTCGCCGCAGCAAAGGGGGACCCGGATCAAGAGCAAAGCGACGCAAGACAAGCGTAGTCCATGGATGGACGGGTTAGCAGAACCCGGCGCCTTTCGCGGTGCCGAGCATCGCAGGCTGCGGCGGTTAATGCCCGCAGGGGCGCGCGCACGCGACGGCATGGATGCCGGAGGTAGAGCAACGCAGGAGCAGTTGCCGAATGCGCGCGCGTTCGCGAACGCACAGTGATGTGCGTCAAGCGAACCCCGCCGCAGCCGAGAAGCGCAGGGCATTGTGCTGCGCTGATGCGCAGCACAACACTGCGTCGGGCGCCTAGCCTTTTGGTTACTTTTGCGCAATGGCAAAAGTAACTCGCTCGCCGCAGGCGAGTGAAAGCTTTGCTGTTGAAATGAAGTCCTGAAGCGAAGCAACACCATCCCCACCCAACCCACCCTTGAAGGGGAGGGCTACGCCACCGAGCTCTGGAACGACGAGCGGACGCAAAGCGCAAGTGCGCCATCGTCATCCGTTAATATCGCGCCATGCTCAAAGCCCTGACCCAGCTCAAACCGAGCGACGTGCCGCTGATCGTCGCCTTGCGCAATAGCGCCGGGGTTGTGCTGCCGCTCGCGGTGGGTATCGTCAGCGGTCATGTCGCGATCGGTCTTGGCGTCGCAACGGGTGCGCTGAACACGATGTTTCTCGATCAACCCGGGCCGTACCGGTTGCGCATGCAGCGCATGTTGCTTACCGCGATCGGCGCGGCCGTGTCGGGGTTCGTCGGCAGCCTCGTTGGCGCACATTCCGTGCTGATGGTGATCGCATCGCTGATCTGGGGCGTCGGCGGCGGCATGCTCGTGGCGCTGGGTCCGAATGCGGGGCGCGCGGGACTCGCCTGCATGATCCTGCTGCTGGTCATGGGCGCGGTGCCGCAAAGTCCGGCCGGCGCGCTCAACGCGGGATTGCTGATCTTCACCGGCGGCGCATTGCAGACGCTGCTCGCGCTCGCCGCATGGCCGCTGCTGCGCTACCGGCCCGAGCGCGACGCGCTGGCGCGCGTGTGCCACGAACTGGCCGCGATCACCCATCGGCCGATCGCGCCGGACCGGCTCGATCGTGTGCCACCGGTGACCCAGGGACTGCTCGACATCGAGCAACTGCTGCACGGCGCGCATCGCGCGCGTGGCACTGCGATGGAGAGTTTTCGCGTGCTCGCGCGCATCATCGAGCGCGTACGCTTGGAGCTGCTCGCGCTCGGCGACGTGATCAACACTCTGTCCGATGCCGGAACCCAGGGCGAGGCACGGCATACGCTGCTGAGGCTGCGCGAATACACCTCGCGCACGCTCGACGCGATCGGCGATGCGCTGCAGCGCGGCGCAAGTCCGCTCGCGGCAAGCGCTGCGATTGAAGGCTACGATGCCGCGCTGAGCGCCCTTGAGGAACTCAGCCACCACGGCGATGCCATCCTGCAACGCCAGCTGACCATCGCGCTCGCGCGCACGCAGGCACTCGGTGGTCAGTTGCGCGCAACCGTGCGCTATGCCGATTTCGCCGGCAGCAAGGGTGAACTGCGGGCCGAGGAAAACGAGGCGCGCCTGCCGCTGGAACTGCGCACCGACAGCGCGCTGGCGACGATGCGCGCGAATTTTCATCTGCAGTCGGTCGCGTTCCGGCACGCGCTACGCTGCGGCGTGTGTCTCGCGCTTGCGGTCGCTGGCGAGCGCGCATTCGGCTCCGCATTTGGCGGAACCGGACATAGCTTCTGGGTGCCGATGACCACGGCAATCGTACTCAAACCCGATTTCGCCGGCACCTTCAGCTTCGGCGTGCTGCGCGTCGCAGGCACTTTGGCCGGTCTCGTCCTGACCACCGCGATCGTGCACTACGCTCTTGGCGGTGTCTGGGCACAGCTCGCGCTGGTCGCGGCGCTGTGCGTTGGTTTTCGACTGTTCGTCACGATGAACTACGGCCTCGGCGTGATGCTGCTCACCGGCCTCATCGTGATCCTGTTGTCGTTCTATGGCATCGCGCCGGACGATGCGATGCTCGTGCGAGGCGTCGCCACCGCGATCGGCAGTGCGCTCGCGCTGCTCGCCTATGCGGTCTGGCCGACCTGGGAACGCCTGCGCCCCGCGCTGGCGACGATGATCGATTTGTATCGGAACTATATTTCCACCTTGTTCGATGGCGATGCCGACACGCGCCGCGCCGCGCGCACCGCCTCGCGCAGCGCGCGCACCAATGCGCTGGCTTCGCTCGAACGTCTGCGTGGCGAACCGAAGCGCGACCGCAAGCTGATCGCACTGGCCGAAGGCGTGTTCGCCAACGCGAACCGTCTCGTGCGCGCGAGCATGGCGCTGGAAGCGGTGCTGCAGGACAGCGCCGAACGGCCGGCGCGGGACGAGGTGCGCGAATTTGTTGCGCGCGTGGACGTCAGCCTGGCCGCAATCGCCGACGGCTTGCGCCACGACCATCCAGTGCAGATCGAAAACCTGCGCCAGGCCGAGCGTGCGCTGGCCAAGACGCTAAATGCGGTCGCCGACGGTGAAGCACGCGGCGTCGCGATCGCGATCGGCGACACCTGCGACCGCATCGTCGATTCGATCAATACGCTGGCACATTTGTCGAGCGGCTGAGGCGCGCCCGACGTTTCAGTTATTAGCTCACAAACTGCAGCCGGCCGGCGTCGGGCCCACGCGTACGAGACTGATCGCGCCGTTCAAGCCCTGATTGGTTCCGCCGGTAAAGTTGTATGCCAAGGTCGCGGCACCGCAGCTCTGGAATGTGATGTTCGCGGTGCCTACCTGGGTAGTCGTTACTGCGGTCGGACCGTGGAAGACTCCACCGCTCGACTCGAAGATCGGCACGTTGCTCGCCGAGGTGCTGCCGGCGGCGAACTGAGCGGATTGAATCGTGTACCAGCGCTGGCTTGCGCCACCGCCGGTCTGTTGTCCCGTCGGCGAGTAGGTATACCAAGCCGCGCTGAGGATCGATTGTGCCGGATTGACGTCGAATATCAGGCCCTGGCCGCTGGTGGCGGGATTGTACCAGCTGCCCGACAACAGATAATCCGACGCTGCCGCACCGCTGTCTCCCGCCGCGGAACAGGTGGTGTTGGCGGTGATGCGCAACAACGGAATACTGCCAACGCGGTTGCTGCCATCGCTGAACGTGTACTTGAGCAGTCCATGCGTGCAGTCGGTGAACTGCAAGGTCGCTTGCCCCACCGCAGTCGCGCCCACCTTGGGCGTGGCATTGAAGTTGCCACCGGTATTGGCATAGATCGTCAAGGCTGCCAGCGGATCGGTATTGCTCACGCCGCCCTGCAGGGTATACCAGCGCTGTCCACCGGCCGCGGTGGTATCGAAGGTAAACCAGCCTGCGGACAATACGCCCTGGCCGGCGCCATTCGTGTCGGGATAGACCTCAACCACAAAGCCCTGACCGCTCGTGCTGGGGTTGTACCAGGTGCCAGTGAGGCCGTGCTGATCGAGATTCACGGCCAATCCGGCGGAACCGCCGAGCGCATTGAAAGTCGGGCCCAAGCCTGTCGCTATGCTGCCGTTGACGACGTTGACGCTCAGATCGATCACGGACATCGTGGCGTCGCCGGCATTGCTGACGTAGGCGTACGACCCGCTCGAATCGATCGATATGCCCAGAGGAAGGTTGCCCACCGGAATCGCCGCGACCACGGCATTGGTCGCCGCGCTGATCACCGATACCGTGCCGCTGCCGTAGTTGACGACGTAGACGAAGGTCCCCGCCGGATTGACGGCGATGCCATCGGGCGCGATGCCGACGGATACCGTGGCGACGACGCTGTTGTCCGCGGTGTTGATGACTGAAACCGTACCGCTGCCGTAGTTCGTGACGTAGGCGGTCGTCCCGGCCGGATTGACCGCGACACCCAACGGGTTTATGCCCACGGGGATCGTGGCTCCCACGGTTTTGGTCGCGGTGTCGATTACCACGACCTTGGCCAGATTCGCCTGGGTAACATAGACGTGGTCGCCTGCCGGAGAGACCGCCACCCCGACCGGATAGCCGCCAACCGCGATCGTGCTTGTTACGGCATTGCTGGCTGTGTCGATGACCGAAACGCTGGCGCCCTGCAGATTGGCGACATAGACCGCCTTCCCGTCCGGACTTACCGCCAGCAGCTGCGGCTGCTTGCCCACCGTAACCGTGGCGGCGACCGCATTGGTTGCGGTATTGATGACCGAAACGCTATCCGAGCCCCAGTTGGCGACGTAGGCGAATGTGCCGGCGCGATTGATCGCCACACCCAGGGGACTGTTGCCCACCGTTATCGTTGCGGTCGACGCGACAGTGGCGGTATCGATCACCGATACCGTGCCGTCCGAGTAATTGGCAACATAGGCAAAAGGCGCTGCCTGGGCCGAACCCAAGCCAAGCATCGCCACTGCACAGCAACCCAGCAGCCTGCGCAACGTTTTCAACGATTTCATCGCGCCAGACGGACCCAGCGTTATGTTCAGCGGCACACCGCCCGACGCGTTTGTCATGCTCTTGCCCGTTTTTAGTTTCGTGTCCATTCATGATACGGCAAAATTATCGCCGCCAGCGCGCGAATCGAAGCGGCCGCCCACTCCATTCAGTTCCCATTCTCCTTGTCCCCGCGCCCGGTCGAAGGAGCATCGTGGGTCCGCATCGCTGGATTGCTCCGCATCGCGCGATAAAAGAATAAAATCGCGGCATGCCGAAGTCCGCCATGCTCAAGATCGACACCCATGCGCATATCCTGCCGCCACACTGGCCGAATCTCGCCGACAAATACGGCGACGACCGTTTCCCGGTGATGGTCAATGCCGAAGGGCGCCATCGCATCTACAAGGACGGCAAGTTCTTCCGCGAAGTCTGGGAGAACGCGTTCGACGCGCAGCATCGCGTCGACGACTACGCGAAACACGGCGTGCAGACCCAGGTGATCTCGACCGTGCCCGTGCTGTTTTCGTACTGGGCCAAACCGAATCAGGCGCTGGAACTGCATCGCTTTCTAAACGAGCACACCGCGGAAATCTGCCGCGCGCAACCACGCCACTACGCGGGTGTTGGCACGGTGCCGCTGCAGTCGCCGACGCTGGCGATCCAGGAAATGGAACGCTGCGTCGAGCAACTGGGTCTGCAGGGCGTGCAGATCGGCTCCCACGTGGATGCGTGGAATCTGGATGCGCCCGAGCTGTTCCCGTTTTTCGAGGCGGCGGCCGATCTGGGTGCGGCGATCCTCGTCCATCCCTGGGACATGATGGGCAGGGAGACGATGCCGAAATACTGGCTGCCGTGGCTGGTCGGCATGCCAGCCGAGCAGTCGCGCGCGGCGTGTTGCCTGATTTTCGGCGGCGTACTCGAACGCCTGCCGAAGCTGCGCGTGTGCTTTGCGCATGGCGGCGGCGCGTTCCCCTATTCGATCGGCCGCATCGAGCACGGTTTCCGCATGCGGCCGGACCTCGTCGCCACCGACAATTCGCGCAACCCGCGCGACTATTTCGACCGCCTGTTCTTCGATTCCTGCGTGCACGACAAGCGCGCGCTGGAATACCTCATCGATGTCGCCGGCGCGCAGCACGTGATGCTCGGCACCGACTACCCGTTTCCGCTTGGCGAGCAGGAGCCCGGCAGCGGCATCGCCGCACTCGACCTGACGCCCGCGCAGCGCGCACGCCTGTACCACGGCACCGCGCTGGACTGGCTGGATCTTCCGCAATCGCGATTTGTGTAGTGAAAAGTGCGGCCATGGATGGCCGCTCTGGATTTTGCGTTCATGGACGAGCATAAACTGGAGACAACATGTACAAAGCCATCATCAGTCTGCTAGCCGCAATGCTGTCGCTCTCTGCCGTCGCCGCGGACAAGAAGCCCGCGAGCGCGGCGGCCGAGCCTGGAAGCAGCTATTCGCTGTTCGACAATATCGTCAAATTCCACGCGCCAGCGGATTGGCCGGTGATCCTGAAAAAAACCGAAGGCCTGCCGCAGTTCATCGCGTTTCAGGTCAAGGATCCCGCCGATCAGGGCAGCGGCGAATCGAGTCAGGTTTCGGTCGAGGCCAAACTGCTCAACGATTCGTCGATATTCCAGGCCCTGGTCAATGCCGCGACCGACAAGGCCAAGCAAACGCCCGGCTACGAGCAGCGCGAGGAGGGTGTCGATGCGACGACGCTGCGCTACTTCGGCCGCAACGGCAAGACGCGCTACGAATACCGTGAAACCTGGTATCTCGACTCGAAAATTTTCATTCACGTACGTTGCTCGCGGCCCGTGCTCGCCGCAACCACGCCCGCCTGGACCAGCGCCTACGAACAGGGTTGCGCACAGATCATGCGCACGATCAGGCAGCACTGACTTGATGCCGGCCGTGATCCAGCCTGTCGCTTACGCCGCGAACCTAGCGTGGGCGCAGGCACAGGACGCCGCCGATCCGCTGGCTGCGTTGCGCGGCGAATTCCTGATACCTCCGCACGCAGCCGGCGAACAAGTATACTTCTGCGGCAATTCGCTGGGCCTGCAACCACGCGCAACACGTGCGGCGCTGAATGCCGAGCTTGACTACTGGGGCAACCTCGCGGTCGAAGGCCATTTCCGCGGCAAACTGCCGTGGATGGACTACCACGAGTTCGTGCGCGAGCATCTGGCCGAACTTGTCGGCGCGCAACCCGTCGAAGTCGTCGCGATGAATTCGCTGAGCGCGAATCTGCATCTGTTGATGGTGAGTTTCTATCGGCCGACCCGCGAACGGCCGGCGATCCTGATCGAGAAAGGCGCATTCCCGTCGGATCGCTATGCGGTCGAATCGCAGATCCGTTTCCACGGCTTCGATCCCACAACCGACCTGATCGAACTCGACGGCGACGAGGCGAACGGCGCGATTTCCGACGCGGCGATCGCGCGCACATTCGACGAACACGGCGCGCGCATCGCACTCGCCCTGCTGCCCGGCGTGCAGTACCGCAGCGGTCAGGTATTCGATCTGCCCGCGATCACACGGCTCGCGCAGCGCAAGGGCTGCGTCGTCGGTTTCGATCTCGCACATGCGGTCGGCAATGTGCCGGTGAATCTGCACGACGCGGGCTGCGACTTCGCCGTCTGGTGCAGCTACAAATATCTGAACTCGGGGCCGGGCTCTGTCGCCGGCGCGTTCGTGCACGCGCGTCACGCGCGTGCGACCTTGCCGCGCTTCGCCGGCTGGTGGGGGCACGACAAGTCGACGCGCTTCAAGATGGGCCCGGATTTCGTACCGACGCCCGGCGCCGACGGCTGGCAATTGTCGAACCCACCGATCCTCGCGCTTGCGCCGCTGCGCGTGTCGCTGGAAATCTTCCACCGTGCCGGACTCGCGCGCCTGCGCGAGAAATCGATCGCGCTGACCGGCTATCTGGCCTGGCTGGTCGAAACCAGGCTTTGCGACATTGTGGAAATTGCGACACCGCGTGAAGCCGAACGCCGCGGCTGCCAGTTGTCGCTGCGCGTGAAAGGCGAACGCGGCGCGGGGCGCGCGCTGTTCGATTATCTGGGTGCGAACGGCATCATCGGCGACTGGCGCGAACCCGACGTGATCCGCGTCGCGCCGACGCCACTGTACAACCGCTATACCGATTGCCTGCGCTTTGTCGGCGCGGTGGTCGAGTGGTCGAAGAAGACTTGACGCGCGGCGTCAGTTTCCCCACTCCGGATAGGCCGCGAGTGCATCGACAAAATTGTGGATCACGTCGGTGTGCGCATCTTCCTGCCAGCCGCCGAGCGCGATGTTTTTGAACAGATCGCGCGGACGCCCCAGTTCGTCGATGGAGTATTCCGTGAAGTTCAGTGCTTCACGGGCTTCCCGCGCAAGTAAAGCAGATCGTATCGCTTTCGCATACAGGGCGAGCACGGCGCCATAGGTTGCGTTGATCCCACCCCACGCGTCGTGGTCTTCGTCCTGCTCATGGCAGACGGTTACGCCGAATTCCTTGTGGGTGAAATTCCTGCGCACGAAGTCGATGAGACTGGTCGAGTCCTCACGCCAATCCACATCGAGCGCGCCGCGCTTTTCGATCAGGTAACGCGCCAGATTCAGCGGCGCCCAGGCGTTGCGATTCGCCGGATTGTCGTGGTCCTCGAAAAACTGCGCGAAGAGAGCGCCGTCGGTTTTTGCACTGGAAATTTGCCAGGTCTTGATCCACTGCCACAGCGCCGTGCGTGGCGCCGAAAATTCCACGTAGCCATGCGCCAGGAGCACGTCGTAGAGGCGCAACACGTAAGTCATGTTGCTGGATACGTCGCCGCGCACATCGCCGCTGCGGTAGTCAACACGGAATGGCCACGGCGAATGCGTTGCGTCGCCGGCGCGCCGATTCGCTGCCAGCACGCGGGCGTTGTGCAACGCCTGCGTGAGGTATCGGCGATCCTTGGTGGCATCGTAGAGCAGAATCAGCGCATACCCGGCGATACCGCCCTTGTCCGGTTCGATTTCATACGGACGATCGCTTTGCGCGCCGCTGTCGGCTGGCTGCGGGAAATTTCCGCGTCGTCCCGTGGAGCGCGTGAAGCCAGGATATTTCACGGAAGAATTGCTTCCGGAACCCGGCGTGAGATCTTGCTCAATCAGGTAATCGCCCATCGACCGTGCGATCGCCAAGGTTTGCGGATTGCGCTTGCCGCGCAGCGCATAAAATTTCAGATACGAAATGATGCCCATACCGTCCTGCGTGGCAGGAATCGTGTCGCTTCGCTCAGCCAGCGGCTTCCAGTCGCCGTCGAGAAACGTGGTGGTGATGAAAACAGGATAGCCGTGCTCCGCGGGTGCGCCTTCGTAAAAGCGCATTTCGCGGTCCAACGCGACATTCCAAGAAATCCAGGGAAGCAGGCGGCCGTCGGAATCGAATTTGGCAACGTGCCCGGCAATGACGACAGGTTTCGTCGATTGGCCGTGCGCCACCGGAGCGGATATTGCGAGGATGGCAATAATGCAACCGAGCGCGCATCGAGAGAATTTCATTTGCTGCCGGATCGATCAATCGTCATCATCGAAACGTTGCGAGCCGAATGGTTTTTTCGCTTTCGCCGGCAGCGGTGTATTCGCCGCCACGCCCCGCCACACGGCGAGTGCATCGCGCGTCGCAGCGACGTCATGCACGCGCACGATCAGCGCACCTTTCTGCACCGCGATCAAGGCGGCGGCGGCGGAGCCGACGGCACGCTGGTCGACTTCGCGACCGGTCAACGTGCCGATCATCGCCTTGCGCGACAAGCCGACGAGCAAGGGCACGCCGAGCGCGGCGATCTGATCCAGACCGCGCAGCAGCGCAAGATTGTGTTCGAGCGTCTTGCCGAAACCGAAACCCGGATCGACGACGATGGATTTTTTGGCTATGCCGGACATCTCGCAGGCGAAGATGCGCTCGGCGAGGAATCGCCGCACATCGGAAACCACATCGTCGTAATGCGGGTCGTCCTGCATGGTGCGCGGCTCGCCGAGCATGTGCATCAAGCACACCGGCACCTTGAGTTCTGCGGCGGCATCGAGTGCGCCGTCGCGGCGCAGCGCGTACACGTCGTTGATGAATCCGGCGCCGGCAGCGACAGCGGCGCGCATGACTTCCGGCTTGCTGGTATCGATCGCAATCGGTACGGAAACCTGTTTCGCCAATGCTTCGATCACGGGAACGACGCGCGCAATTTCTTCTTCGGTTGAAACTGCATTGGCACCCGGCCGCGTCGACTCGCCACCGATATCGAGCAGGTCCGCGCCCTCCTCCACCAGCTTCAGCCCGTGCGCGATGGCGGCTTGCGGATCGAGGAACGCGCCGCCGTCGGAAAACGAATCCGGCGTGACGTTGATGATGCCGGCGATGCGCGGGCGATCCAGCACCAGCTCGCGGCCACCACAGTCGAGTTTAAGGACCGTATCGAACATTCGCCTATTTTCCGCTGTCTGCCGATTGCGCACCCACTTCATCCGGAGTCGGCAGATTGAGTTTTTTCAAAAGCACTGCCAAGCGTGGATCCTTGCGGAGTTTCGGGATGAGGTACGGCAGTTCGTACATGGTAGCCACGCCGGGATCACGGATTGCGAGTGCGCGGTTCAGCCAGAGGAACGCCTGATCACTGTTGCCGCGCATGGCATAAACCATGGCGATGTTGCTCGGACCGTAATTCGCGTCAAGACGCAGCATCTCTTTGAGTGTGGATTCTCCTTGCGCATCCTCGTGGCGTGCAAAATGTATTTGGGCAAGCGCCCAGCGACGGTTTGCGTCCTGCGGTTCGGTTTTGGCGACTTCCAGCGCCTGATCCGATTGTCCGCGTTCGAGTAACGCGATCGCCAGATAGGCGCGGAAGACCTCCGCATTTGGCTGGAGGTCGACCGCGCGCTGGAGTTCGGTTTGCGCCGCGTCGAAGTGTTCCATCGCCAGCAGGAACTGCCCGGTATAGAAATGGTACGACGCGTTGAGCGGTTCCAGTCTCAAGACGTTCCGCATCATCGCCACCGCCTCGTCGAGGCGGCCGAGGCAGGCGGTGACATCCGCCAACTGATAGAGGATTTCCGGATTCGATGGATCCAGCTTGACGGCCTTTTTCAACGTTGCATCGGCCGATGGATAATCGAAATTCGACCAGGCCTGGTTGATGCCTAGCGCACCCAGCGCCAGTGCAGAATCCGGTGCGAGTTCCACGGCCTTGATCGCATTCGCGCGCGCCTGCGCGCTGGCGATCTTGCGTTCGTCGCCATTGGCAACCCAATCGTTGAACCATTGCTCGGCGATCGCCAGCCGCGCATACGCCAGCGCGTAATCCGGATCGAGTGCGATGGCTTTCTGGAAATAGCCCACCGCCTTGGCGTAATCGTCGCGATTGCGGCGTGCGGCGTAGAATTTGCCTTGCAGAAACGCGTTGTAGGCGTCGAGGTTGCCACTCGGCGGCCTGTCGGCGGATTCGATGGTCTTGCCGAGCAAGGTCGTCTTCAACGCGCCGGCCACCGAGGTCGCGATCTCGCTTTGCACGGCAAACACATCCTTGAGCTGACGATCATAGGTTTGCGACCACAACTGACTGCCGTCGCTGGCATTGATCAACGACGCGACAATGCGTATCTGATCGCCCAGCTTGCGCACGGTGCCTTCGAGCAAGGTGGCGACGCCGAGTTTCCTGCCGATACCGGCGTTGTCGTCTTGCTGCTTGCCGCGAAACTGGAACGACGAATTACGACCAATGACTTTCAGATCGCGCACCTGTCCCAGAGCGGAAATCAGTTCCTCGGACAAACCGTCGGAGAAATAATCCTGCTGCGGATCGCCGCTCTCGTTGAGCAGCGGCAATACCGCGACCGATTTGCCGGGCGCGATATCTACATCAGCGTCCTTGTGCAACACGAACGTGTTGGCCAACAGCAGTACCACCGCGACAATCAGAATCGCGATGATCCAGCGATCCAGCTTCTTGTCGGTCGCGCGCGTGACGGATGCATCCGCGTCAACTTCGCTCTCGCGCTGAATGCCGTGCGGCGTCCACTCGTAGTACCACGAGAACAGCATTGCAAACGGGAAGCCGATGACGACCGCGATCACGAACCAGCGCACCACCCAGTTCGGGAAGTCGAACACCGGCAGCAACTGCGCCACACCTTGCGACAGCGCCCACGCAGCGCCGACGTACAACGCCGCCGCGCGCAGCACATTGCGGCGTTTGAGTTCGGCGAAGAAGCTACGGTTGGCCATCGGACTTTCCGCTGGCGGCGAGTGCTACCAGGACCGCCTTGAAGCGCGGATCGTTGCGGACGGAATCAAAAGCCGGCAAAGCCAGTGCCTGCAATCCACTGTAGCGTTCCCCGAAGGTCGCGATGGCGGCCCAGTGCTGAATGCTGGCAATGGCCTTGTCGTGGGCGCCCAGCAGGGAGAACCAGAACGCGTACTTCAAGCCGTAGAGTTCGTAGTCGCCGGGTGCAACTCCCGCATCGAGCAGGCGTTCTGCTTGCGGCCGCAGCGACGGGTCGCCTATCGCGCGCACGATCGTCGCGACGATTTCGGGATCCTCACCGGCAGTCACCGCCGCGGTTCGCATCTCGCGTTCGGCGTCGGCGTAACGCGAGGTAACGAGATAGACGGTTGCCAATTCGAACCTCGCGTAATGGAAACCCGGAGCCAGTTCAAGTGTCTTGCCGAGTTGCGCGATGGCTTCCGGATACTGGTGCGCGGAGGACAGCATCGTGCCCAGCTTGTAGTGGACGACCCCCGAATAGCGATCCAGCGAAGCGGCGACGCGCTCCTGGGCGATCGCGTCGTCGATTCGGCCGGTGGCTAACAGCAGCTGGCCCAACTGGTTCTGTGCTTCCGCCGAGCCGGGATTGATCACTAGCGCCTTGCGATACTCCTGTTCGGCAGCCGGCAGCTTCATCTGGTTGATCAGCAGGTAGGCCCGGGCGAGATGGGTCTCGGCCAAGTTCGGACCGAGTGCGATCGCCCGTTCGGCTGTACGTTCAGCCTGCTTCTCCGCGTCCTCCCAGCTTGAAAGCTGGTATCCCGGCAACAGGCTGTAGGTGAACGAAAGGCTTGCCCACGCCTGTGCGTAGCCCGGGTCGATCGCAACCGCCTGCTCGAAATTGGCCATGGCCTCGCGCAGTCCGGGACCGCGAGCCGGCAGCAATTCCAGGCCACGCAGGTAGAAATCATGCGCACGTGGGTCGCGCGTGCCTTCGACCACCAGCGGGCGGTTGTCGCCGCTTGCCAGCTGCACCTGGAGTTTGTCCACGACAGTCTTCGAGATTTCGTCCTCGACCGCGAAGACGCTGGTGAGCTTGCGATCGTACTTCTCAGACCAGCGGTGGTAGCCGCTGGCGGTGTCGATCAACTGGACGGTGATGCGCACTTCGGCGCCGGAGGTCTGCACGCTGCCTTCCAGCACGCTGGATACGTCGAGCTCCCGTCCGACCTTGCGCAAGTCCTCGTTCTTGCCCTTGAACGCGAACGCCGACGTGCGCGCGGCGACCTTCAGGTCCGGCACCTGCGCCAGCGCATTGAGGATCTCCTCGGTGATCCCGTCGCTGAAATAATCGTTCTTCGGGTCGCCGCTCATGTTGAGGAAGGGCAGCACCGCGATTGATTTGCCGGGAGCTGCGTGCACAACCCGCGCAGCAGCTGTCTTCTCGTCCGTGTGCAGGACGAATGTGTTGGCAAGCAACAGCACGACAGCTACCGCAAGCACCACGATGATCCAGCGGTCCATCTTCTTGCCAGTCTTGCGGGTGACCGATGCGTCGTCGGCAACTTCGCTCTCGCGCCGAATGCCTTGCGGCGTCCATTCGTAGAACCACGAGAACAGCATCGCGAACGGGAAGCCGATCATCGCCGCGATTACGAACCAGCGCACGATCCAATTGGCGATGCCGAACACCGGCAGCAACTGCGCCACGCCCTGCGACAGCGCCCACGCAGCACCGATGTAGAGCATCGCCGCGCGCAGCACGTTGCGGCGCTTGAGCTCGGCGAAGAAGGAGGGTTCGTTGGTCATGGCTTCGCCCCGGAGGATGCCGCCGGCACGACGGCATCGACAGTTGCCAGCTTCTGGAACTCCGGATCGTCGCGCAAGCGGTCGAAATCCGGATCCAGGCGCAGGAAGGCCGGCGTCAGCGGAGGCATCAGTCCACCGTAGTGAACGCCCAACAGGTAGCGCATTCCGGCGATGGCCTCGGGCTTGTGGCCCAGGCGGGCGAGCACGCGCGCGCGGAATTCCCTGACCACATCGTCATTCGTAGCATCCTTTGCTTCGGGCTGCGTTGCTAGCCTTTGTTCCATCGCGGCCAACGCCGAAGTCCCATCGCCGATGCCTACCCGCGCGTAGGTGAGAACAGCGAACGCCCAGTTATTGTCGGGCTCGCGTTCGACCAGTGGCTGCATCAGCTCACGCGCACGCTGGTAACTTGCGACCGCCGCGGCGTGATCGCCATTCAATTGTTGCAGGTCGCCGAGGTCCACATAGCCATAGCCGACTTCGACCGGCGGCGTATTCGCGTCGGCCCGTTCCAGCAGCGCCCGCAACCACACGATCGCCGGCCCCGGGCGGCGCTGCATGCGCGCCAGCACGACATATTGATGGCACTGGTCCGAGAGTTTCCCGGGCAACTTGTCGAGCGCCTGCGCCGCGCGCACGAGGTCGCCCTGCGCCAGATAGACGTCGCCCTGCACCTGGCGTGTTTCCTCGTCCCCCGGTGCCAGCGCCAGTGCGCGTCCGGCGGCCGTGAGCGCGACGTCGAAGCGGCGCTCGTTAGTGGTGGCAACCGCGATGTCCCGGTAGATGCCGGCGTTCAATGGATCGAGCCGGATCGCCTGTTGCAGCAGGTCGTCGGCTTGCTCCCAGTTCCCCAAGCGTCTGATCGTGTTGGCGAGCACACGCAGGGTGCCGACATCGTTGGGCCAGCGCGTGTGCAGATCCTCGAGGCGCTTGCGCGCCTCACCGAGGTCAACCTGCACGAAGGCGACGTAGACGGCGCGGGCAGAGAGCGTATCGAGGGCATCCGGTTGCAGGCGTTCGGACATTTCCAGCGCGTGCAGGCATTCGGCACGCCGTTCCGGTGTGGCGTCCCAGCGGATGTAGATCATCAGCGAATCCAGTCTCGCCAACGTCGCCCACGCCTGCGCAAAGCCTGGATCGGCCTTGACCGCGTCCTGGAGTGCATGCAGTGCGGGAACGTAATCGGCGTCGGAAAATCCCCTCTGGCTCAAGGCGACGCCGCGCAGATAGGCATCGAGGGCCGCGCCGTTGCGCGTCTGCACCACGGCCACTTCGCGCTTCGCGGTCCCGTTCAATGCCGCGCCCAGGTGATCGGCAATCGAGCCGGCGACCTCTCCCTGCACGGTGAACACGTCGTCGAGGGTGCGATCGTAGGTGTCGCTCCACAGGTGCGAGTCGCCCTGCGCGCGGATCAGCTGCACATTAATACGCACCTTGTTGCCGACCCGCTGCACGCTGCCTTCGAGGATGTTGGTAACGCCGAGTTTCACGGCGATCTCGGGCAGGTTCTCCGGGTGACTCGCGAACTGCAGCGTCGAGGTGCGCGAGATTACGCGCAGCGTGCCGATCTTGGACAACCGTGTGAGGATCTCATCCTGCATGCCGGCGGCGAAGTAGGCGTTGTCCTTGTCCGAGGACAGGTTCTCGAACGGCAGCACGGCGATCGATTTGCCGGGTGCTGCCGGTGCGGTGACGGTGGCCGCGTCCCTGTGCGGCACGAAGATGTCGGCCAGCAGCAGCACCACGGCGACGCTCAGCACCGCGATGATCCAGCGATCCAGCTTCTTGCCGGTCGCGCGCGTGACGGATGCATCTGCGTCAACTTCGCTCTCGCGCTGAATGCCGTGCGGCGTCCATTCGTAGAACCACGAGAACAGCATCGCGAACGGAAACCCGATTGCCGCAGCGATCACGATCCAGCGCACGACCCAGTTGGGAATGTCGAACACCGGCAGCAGCTGCGCCACGCCCTGCGACAGCGCCCACGCCGCACCGACGTACAACGCCGCCGCGCGCAGCACGTTGCGGCGCTTGAGTTCGGAGAAGAATGACGGCTTGGCGTTCATTGGCAGGTGAACGCATCCACCCCGACCGCCGGTGCTGCCTCACACAGATCCGGCCAGCCGTAGCGCTTCCAGTATGCGAGCATCCCTATCTGTTTCGCGAAACCCGGGAACGCGGGATCGCGGCGCGCCTTGCGCGACCACGGCTCTGGTTGCCACAGCCAGTTGAAGTAGCCGTCGGACAAACCGCTGTGGTTGTGTTCGTAAAGGTTGAACGATAATGCCGGCTCGCCCAGTTCCAGCAATATAGTTGGGGCCCACTGATCGTCCGAATGCGCATTGATGATCTTCAAAGCCTTCTGCCGCTGCTCTTCGGTGCCAAAGGCACCCAGAGAGATTGCTTGCAAGTCTTCTTCAGGGATCTTCGTGCCCATCTTGCCCCTGGATTCCGCGAATTTCTGCGTGGCCCCTTCTCTGTCACCGTGCGCTGCGTCGTAGAACCCGAGCATCAACGCCCCGAATGGAGTATTCGCAGCGCCGCTGCGGCGTATGAATTCAAGCGCACCTGCCTGGTCGCCTTCACGCCAGCGCATCAGGCACTTGTAAAACAGCAATAACGTGTTGGCCGGATCGTTGACCAGCACCGCATCAATGCGCGTCTCGGCATCGCGGGTACGTCCCATCGCGGCGAGTTCATTGGCGGCCCAATAATTCACCGCGGAATTGTCCGGTGCCAGTTGTAATGCACGCTGCATCGGCTCCACCATTTCTACGTAGTGCCGTTGCGAGAACTGGTTGTAACTCAGCGCCGCGTAGGCTTCCGCGTCATCCGGGTCGAGCGAGAGCGCATGCTGCGCCGCGGCGTCGGACATGCGCCAGCTGGATGGCCAGTCTCCGGCCGTGTATTGCGGGAGCACTGCATACGCAACCGCCAGCTTCGACCACGCGCGCGCAAATTTTGGATCGAGTGCCGTCGCCTGCCGCAATAGCGTGATTGCGCGCGGCAGGCTGTCGCCGACACGCTTGTTGACCAGCGTCTGCGCGGTGACAAAATCCGTGTAGGCTTCCGCGCTGGTCGTCGCCACTGGCACCAGGCGTGTGTTTCCGGCACCGGCCAGCACGATTTTCAGATGATCGGCTATCGCGCGTGCGATGCGTTCCTGCACGTCGAAAATATTGTGCATATCGCCATCGTAACTTTGCGACCACACCTCGAATCCATCGCCGGTGCGGATCAACTGCACGCTGATACGCACGGCCTGATCTTGCGTGCGCACTGAACCTTCGAGCACATTGGCAACACCCAGCGCCTTGCCGATCGTGCGCAGGTCCGCATTGTGATTTCCGTAATAAAAAGACGAAGCCCGGCCGGCAACTTTCAGGTTCTCGATTTTTGCCAGCGCGTTCAAAAGTTCCTCGGCCATGCCGGTCGAGAAATAGCCGTGATCGTGGCCGGGACTCAGATCCTCGAACGGCAGGACGGCGATGGATTTCGCCGGGATTTTTGCGCTGTTCGATACGACATCGCTCGTCAGTCCGGCGCCCTTGCGCCACACGAACGTGTTGGTCAACAGCAGCACTACCGCCAACGCGAGCACCGCAATGATCGCCTGGTCCAGCTTACGTCCAGTGGAACGAGTGATGGAATCGTCCGCCGCGATCTCGCTCTCGCGCTTCAAACCCTGCGGCGTGAATTCGTAGAACCACGCGAATGCCAGCCAGAACGGGAAGCCGATGACGGCGGCGATCACGAACCAACGCGTCACCCAATCCGGCGCGCCGAATACCGGACCGAGCTGCGCGATGCCCTGCGCTAACGCCCACACCGCTGCTGCGTAGAACGCACCCGCGCGCAGCACATTGCGGCGCTTGAGTTCGGCGAGGAATCCGCGCGTATCGGTCACGATTGCCCTGTTCCCGCCGACACACGCCGGCCTCTGGTCGCGTGAGTGTCGGCAAACTTCAGCGGCGGCGCAAGATGGGCGAACGAGAAAGCCGCCCATAGAGGCGGCCTTTTCGTTCATTCGACGCGCGTGGGGATCAGTGTTGCGTGGCGGCTCCGCCGATCGGTGTCGCCGGTTTGCCTGCACTCAGGGTGCCGCTGAGACCACCGTCGGTCGGCTTCTGCCAATCCTTCGGCGGGCCCGGCGTGCGCCCTTCCATGATCGCGTTGATCTGCTCGCTATCGATGGTTTCGTATTGCAGCAGGGTCTGCGCCATCGTGTGCAATTTGTCGATATTCGTGGTCAGCAGTTCGCGCGCGCGCTGGTAGGCGGTGTCGATCACGCTGCGCACCACTTCGTCGATCTTGCGTGCGGTTTCCTCCGATACGTGCTTGTGCTGGGTGACCGAGCGGCCGAGAAAGACTTCGTCCTCGTCTTCGGCGTATGTCATCGGTCCGAGTTCCGGCGACAAGCCGTACTTGGTTGCCATGTCACGCGCGAGTGCCGTGGCGCGCTGGATATCGTTCGACGCGCCGGTGGTGACCTTGTCGTCGCCGAAGATCAGTTCCTCGGCCACACGTCCGCCGTAGAGGCTGGCGAGGCGGCTTTCAAGGAAGGTCCTGCTGTGGCTGTAGCGATCGGCTTCCGGCAGGAATAGGGTCACGCCGAGTGCACGCCCACGCGGGATGATGGTGACCTTGTGTACCGGATCGTGTTCGGGCACGAGGCGGCCGACGATCGCGTGACCGGCTTCGTGATAGGCGGTGAGCTTCTTCTCATCCTCGCTCATCAGCATCGAGCGGCGCTCGCTGCCCATCATGATCTTGTCCTTGGCGCGCTCGAAATGATCCATGGTCACGTCGCGCGAATTGTTGCGCGCGGCGAACAAGGCCGCTTCGTTCACCAGATTCGCCAGATCGGCGCCGGAGAATCCGGGACAGCCACGGGCGATCACCGTCGGATCGACATCGCTCGACAGCGGCACCTTGCGCATATGTACTTTGAGGATCTGCTCGCGACCGCGCAGGTCGGGCAGCGGCACAACGACCTGGCGATCGAAGCGGCCCGGACGCAACAGCGCCGGATCGAGCACATCGGGGCGGTTGGTCGCGGCGATCACGATGACGCCTTCGTTACCTTCGAAGCCGTCCATTTCGACCAGCAACTGGTTCAGGGTCTGCTCGCGTTCGTCGTGTCCACCGCCGAGACCCGCACCACGGTGACGGCCGACCGCGTCGATTTCGTCGATGAAGATGATGCACGGCGCATGCTTCTTCGCCTGTTCGAACATGTCACGCACGCGGCTGGCACCGACGCCGACGAACATCTCGACGAAGTCGGAACCGGAAATTGTGAAAAAAGGTACTTTTGCTTCACCGGCAATCGCCTTGGCGAGCAGCGTTTTGCCCGTACCGGGCGAACCGACCATCAGCACACCGCGCGGAATGCGGCCGCCGAGTTTCTGGAACTTCGACGGATCGCGCAGGAATTCGACCAGCTCCTGCACTTCGTCCTTGGCCTCGTCGACACCGGCGACGTCGGCGAACGTGATCTTGACCTGGTCCTCGCCCTGCAGACGCGCGCGCGAACGGCCGAAGCTCATCGCCCCGCGTCCACCTGCGCCTTGCTGCATCTGGCGCATGAAATAGACCAGGAGGCCGATAAAGATCAGGAACGGCACCCAGTCGAGCACGATGCGCCACAGCGCGGTGCTGTTGTCGGTCGGCTCGACCGTCACCTTGGCGTGCTTGCTGATGTCGTCGACGGTCTTGTCAGTGAGCAAGGCGGTGGTGTGCAGCTTGCTGCCGTCCTTGAGCTTGGCGTCGATCGTGCGGTTGTCGTTATGAATCAGCACTTCGCCGACATTGCCGTTGACGACCTGCGACATGAAATCCGAATACGAGACGGTGGCCGGATCGGTGCCACCGAGCTTGAAGCTCTGCACCACGGTGACAAGCACCACGGCGATCACCACCCAGAGCAGAAGATTCTTGACCATCTCGTTCATTGCTTTGACTCGTCATGCGGCGGATCGCCGCGCACTACAACAACCATCGTTTCTCTCTTGCTCGTCATTCCGGCGAAAGCCGGAATCCAACGATCAAAAACGAAAGACACTGGATTCCGGCTTTCGCCGGAATGACGGTTGGTAAATTCCAACCGCCACACCATTATTGCCTGCCAATCGCCAGCGCATAAACTTCGGGACTGCGCGCGCGCGACGCCTTCGGTTTCCGAATGCTGACGCGCTCATAGCCCGAGCGCAAGTTTTTAAGGTATTCGTCGAAATCCCGTCCCTGGAACAATTTGACCAGAAACGCACCACCGGGCTTGAGGTGGACGGCGGAAAATTCCGCTGCCAATTCAGCAAGATGCATGGCCCGCGCCTGGTCGGCCACGCCCACACCGCTGATATTGGGCGCCATATCGCTGAGTACAAGGTCTACGGCCGCGCCGCCCAATGCCGCGCCTAGCTGTTTGAGTACGGTCTCCTCGCGGAAATCGCCCTCGATGAAATCCACACCCGCGATGCCCTGCATCGGCAGAATATCGAGCGCGATCACGCGGCCCTGCCATTCGCCGTTTTTTTCGCCGAGGCGCTGGCGCACCATCTGCGACCAGCCACCCGGTGCCGCGCCCAGATCGACCACGATCATGCCCGGTTTGAGCACCGGATCGCGCGCGAGCAGCTCATCGAGCTTGAACACCGCACGCGAGCGCCAGCCTTCGGCCTGGGCGCGCTTCACGTAGGGATCGCTGAAGTGTTCCTTCAGCCAGCGTTGGCTGGATTTGCTGCGGGGCATGCGCTTGCTTTCACCGCATCGGACGCGGATCGAATGAATAGGAGATGCCTGCATGATACCCTGTATACCCTGCAACATCCCGATTCGACAGTATTTTCCTACATGAGCTTATCTCCCAGTCAGAAACGTTATCTGCGCGGCCTCGCGCACGCACTCAGCCCGGTGATCATGGTCGGCAACAAAGGCCTCACCCCTACCCTGATCGACGAATTTTCCACTGCGCTGGATCGCCACGAACTGGTCAAGGTGAAACTAGCCGGCGACGACCGCGCCGCACGGCGCGAGCAGATCGTCGCACTGGCCGACACGCTCAAAGCCGATGTGGTGCAGAGCATCGGCCATGTCGCGTCCTATTTTCGGCGCAATGTCGACGAGCCAAAAATCGCATTGCCGAAATGAGTTCAGGATGAACTCATCCCGTGCAGCACACGGATGTGCGTTGACACGGGATCCAGTTTTTCAGTGCGGGTCACCCCACAATGCTTCTAACCGAACACCGCAATGAGCAGCAGTTGTTCGTGCGCAGGGCCGATGCGCTCAGCGTCAGCGTGATCGATCGCGAGTTCACGACCAGCCTGCTGCTCAGCGCGAATACGGCAATCGCCGACTTTCCCGCGCACACGGTCGCCGAACTCGACGACGCCATGATCGAAAAAATCCTCGCACTCAAACCCGAAGTGGTCCTGCTCGGCACCGGCGCGCGCGCGATATTTCCGAGTCAGGCCGTGCTCGGCGCATTTCTCAAACGCGGTATCGGTTTGGAAACCATGGACAACGCTGCCGCCGCGCGCACCTTCAATGTGCTCGTCGGCGAAATGCGCAACGCGGTCGCGCTGTTTCTACTGCCCGGCTGATTCGCGTTCGACCAGGCAGCGCAGGCGCGCCAGCGCTTCGCTCTGGATCTGTCTCACGCGCTCGCGCGTAAGACCCAGCTCGGTAGCGATCTCGGCCAGCGTTTGCGTCTCTTCGTCGTTGAGTCCGTAGCGTCGTTGCAACACCAGACGCTGACGCGGCGGCAATTGCTCGAGCCAATGCGCGACGCGGGTATCGCCGGGGTCGCTCGCACCGCGTGTGGCCACTGCATCGGCGCCCTCGACGATCAACTGTTCGATCAGCGCACGATCGTCGCTGGCCGACAGCGGTGCGTCGAGCGAGCTGATGCGATCGGTCAGGTTGAACAAACCTGCAACGTCCGCGCCGGATTTGCCGATGTTGCGCGCGAGTTCGTCGATGCTCGGCATGCGCCCCAAGTCGTGAGTGAGCTGGCGCCGCGTGCGCAATACCTGGGCGAACTCGCGCAACACATGCGCAGGCAGGCGTACCGTGCGCCCCTGCTGCATCAACGCGCGCTGCACGCCGTCACGGATCCACCAGGTCGCGTAGGTCGAGAAACGCAGCTTGCGCGCGGCATCGAATTTTTCCACCGCGCGGATCAGGCCGAGATTGCCTTCGGCGATCAGATCGAGCAGCGGCACGCCGCGGCCCACATAGCCGCGCGCGATTGCGACGACCAGGCGCAGATTCGACTCGATCATGCGTCGCCGCGCATCGGCGTCGCCGCCGGCCACGCGCTCGGCCAGTTCCAGCTCCTCGTGCGCTTCGAGCAGCGGGATCAGACCGATTTCGTTGAGGTACGCGCTGGTCGAATCGCGCGCTTCATCGTCCTGCTGCGGCTCGATCGCATGGATCAGCTCAAGCAATTCTTCCGAATCGATTTCGTCCGTGCGCACATCGGAGGTCATGCGCGCAGCATAGCGCGAGTCGCTGCGCATTTCCGTCGGTTCCGCGCCAGCGAAGGTCGCATCAACGCGCCGGCAAATAGTCGAGTGGATTGACCGGCTTGCCGTTCTTGCGGATCTCAAAATGCAGCTCGTCGCGCGAGCTCGCGCTCGATCCCATTTCGGCGATCTGCTGGCCCGCACGCACCTTCTCGCCTTCCTGCACGAGACGCTTGCGGTTGTGGCCGTAGGCGGATAGGAAACTCGCGTTGTGCTTGACGATGATCAGTTCGCCATAGCCCAGCAGCCCGTTGCCGCTGTAGACGACATCCCCGTCCGCGGCAGCGATCACCGGATCGCCCGCGTTGCCAGCGATGTCGACACCCTGCTTGGTCTGATCGCCGCCGACAAAGCCGCCGATCACCTTACCCGCGCTCGGCCAACGCCAGACGACGCCACTGACGTTGGCGGTGGCGCCATCGCTGATCGGTTTCGCGGGCGGCGCCGGTTCCTCGGCAACGGGTTTCGGCGCAAGCGGCGGCACCACGACTGGAGCAGGCAAAGGCGCTGCAGCGGCGGGCGGCGGCACCGCAGTCGTCGCGGGTGGCGGCGTTGCGGATTCGGGTTTCGGTTCGTTTGCCACGATCGGCGCGACGGGTTGGTTGGGCACATCCTCGAACAGCCCGCCACTCTTCACCGCGGAGTTTTGCGCGGGCTGCGTGCTCGCTGCATTCACTGGCGCGGATGATGCGCTGGTCGCGACCACCGGTGCCGCAACCGGCGCTGTCGGTGGCCGTGCAGTCGCAGGCGTTTGCGCGACTGCGCCGGGCGGGCTGAGACGCAGCTCTTGTCCGGCCAGAATCTTGTAGGGCGGCGCGATGCCGTTCCACGCGCCGACGTCGCGATAATCCAGGCCGCGCTTGAACGCGATCGAATACAAGGTGTCGCCACGCTCGACGTGATAGCTGCCACCCGGAATGGAGCGTTGCGACGCATCGACCGCACGCTGCGGCGGCGTGGTATCCAGCGAACGATCCTCGACCTCGGCAGGCTCGGATGCGCAGCCGGCGAGCCACAGCGCGCACACGCTAAGCAGCAAACGCAAAGCGGGCTTCGATTCGATCAAGCTCGAATTCATCACGGTCGAATTCAGTGCAGAAATTTGAAATACAACACAGCCAGCACGATCAGTGCAATCACCGCCCAGCCGATCCACTCGATCCACGTGTGCAACGCCTTCTCGGCGCGCTCGCCGCCGAGGCGGATCAGCCCGCACAGAAGATACACGCGCTTGCCGCGTCCGATGACCATCGCCGCGAGGAACGCCGGCAGCGGCACGCCGACGACGCCCGACGCCCACGCGATGAACTTCATCGGAATTGGCAGGAATCCACCGCCGACCAGCAGCCAGAACACTTCCCACATGCCGAGTCCGCGCAGCTCGGCGATGTAGGCGTCGATGCTTGGCAACCAGCCGAGATCGTCGAGCAGCGGCCGTGCAAGCTGGTAGCCATAGTGACCCATCGCATAACCTATGATCGAGCCGAGCGTCGAAAAAGCCAGGCTGATCGTCGCGTAGCGCGCCCATTTGCGTGGCTGCGCGAGCGTCATCGGCGCGAGCATGATCTCGGGCATCGTCGGCAAGATGAATGCCTCGACGAAGCTGACCGCCGCCAGATAGCGTTCCGCCAGACGATGGCCTGCCCAGACCAGCGCTTTTTCGTAAATCGGTTTGAACAGTTTCAAGGCCTGGCAATCCTTTGAACGCGGATCGATCCCATCAGATCAAGCCGCCGAGTAGAGGCACGAAGCTGACTGCGTCGAGCGCCTCGCCGACCCAACCGGATTTTTCGACCGCATTGAGCTGACGGTAACGCAACAGCTTCTGCGCACCGGGCCGTCCGACCGGCGCAACCAGCACGCCATCGGGAGCCAGCTGGGCGAACAGTTCCGGCGCGACCGCGTCGTCCGCGGCGGTGAGAATGATCGCATCGTACGGCGCATGCTCGGCCCAGCCGAGTTTGCCGTCCGCGTGTTTCGAACGCAGGTTCTCGATGCCGAGCTTGCGGAACCGCCGCCGTGCATTGCGCAGCAATTCGTCGATGCGCTCGACCGTGTATACATTTTCCACGAGCGCCGCGAGCACGGCGGCCTGATAGCCGGAACCGGTGCCGATTTCGAGCACTTTCTTCGGCAATGCGTGCTCGATCAGCGCTTCGGTCATGCGCGCGACGACCCATGGCTGCGAAATCGTCTGCGCCTGGCCGATCGGCAGCGCGGTGTCCTCGTAGGCGCGCGAGGCCAGCGCTTCCTCGATGAA
This sequence comes from Rudaea sp., assembly GCF_036560865.1. Classification (GTDB taxonomy): domain Bacteria; phylum Pseudomonadota; class Gammaproteobacteria; order Xanthomonadales; family Rhodanobacteraceae; genus Rudaea. The sequence continues at coordinate 5,318 of NZ_DATBQK010000050.1, read as the reverse complement.
CAGATGGCGCGGCAGACGGCGCATGACATCAAGCACGCGCCGGTCGGCGATGCCGTTGCTCTTGAGCCGGTCGATCAGACGGTCTCGCGCGCGCTGCGAGGTCATGCCCTGACCGAGTGCTTCGGGAGTCAGCCGCCGCAGGATAGTCAAGCGATCGTTCCCGCTGCTGCGCGGCTCATGCTGCAGTCCCCAGTTCGAGCGCGAGCGACTCGACCCAACTCGACACTTTTTCCAGCGCCTGATAGCGGGTCAGATCGACGTGGATCGGCGTGATCGAGATATAGCCTTCGCGCACCGCGCGGAAATCCGTGCCCGGACCGTCGTCGTCGATCTCGCCGGCCGGCCCGATCCACCACAGCGGACGGCCACGCGGATCGACCTGCGCGATGCACGGCGCGGAACGATGGCGTTTGCCCAGACGCGTGACCGCAAAGCCGCGCAGCTCGTGCCAGGGACGATCGGGCACATTGACGTTGAGGATCGTATCGGCTGGCAGCGGATCGACGATCAGCCGCTGCATGATCGCCAGCGCCGCCTGCGCGGCGCTTTCGAAGTGCTGGCCGGAATGGTCCTGCGTCACCAGCGACACGGCGATCGCGGGCAGGCCGAGAAAGCGCCCCTCCATCGCCGCCGACACCGTACCGGAATAGATCACGTCGTCGCCGAGATTGCCCGAGTTGTTGATCCCGGAAACGACGATATCCGGATCCTTGTCGAGCATGCCGCACAGCGCCAGATGCACGCAGTCGGTCGGCGTGCCGGCGACGCGATAGCGATTTTCCTCGAGCCGGGTGACGCGGATCGGCTGATCAAGGGTCAACGAATTGCTCGCACCGGAACGATCGCGATCCGGCGCGACGACCACGACCTCGCCGACCACCGCGAGCCGGCGCGCGAGCACGTTGATGCCCGGCGCTTCCACGCCATCGTCATTGCTGACCAATACCCGCATGCGAATCCTCGTGCGGCGCGCGTGACGCGCCTCGAATGCCGTGTGCCTGAGGAGCGCATTGTAACGGAGGCGCAGTGCAAACTGAACGCGGCGAGTGGTTGCACGACTTGCGCAGCACTGGTGGCTTGGCTCGCGTTGGTGGCGAGCAACTCGTACAGCGTGCCGCCGGCCAAAAAATGGGTCAAGGGGTCAGTTCGGTCTGATCCTTGGCCTTTACTCTTTCTTGTGCAGCTAAATTGAGCCTCGCTCTTTCGACTCGCCCCACAGCACGTTGTCAACGTCTCCGCTGAGTATCTCTTGCAGCAAGTTCTTTTTTGCATAAGCCGACCGCGCGATCTCAGCAAGATACATAAAATCAACGGGCGCTTCAGGCGGCCGAACGCCTCCACGGCCGATGGCAAACGTTGCCTGCCCCATCACGAACAGAACGAAAGCCTTTTCTCGCTTGTCAGAAAGTTGGTCGGCATAGGTTTGGGATTCTCTGACGTTCACGGAATCAGCGGATGACAGAAATTCACTCATTTGATTTCCTGCAGTGCGTCATAGACGGGTGTCACATCGAGTCCGCTGCGGGTCGTGCCGGTTGTGAGAAAGAATCAGAGTCAGACTGGATTTCATAAGAACTTGTAGAGCGTGAGGAGCACAGCGTATCCTGCTTTCTGCGTTCCAATCGCGAGCAGGCGGATGCGCCGCTTCGCGACTTCTCTCCCCTCCTTGCTCTTACTTCACATGCACAGTGATCTTCTTCGACACCAGCGGCGGATCGAATTGCATGTGCGCGAGGTCGCCAAAATCCAGTTGCAGCGTGTGATCGCCGGGCGTGAGATGGATCGTGTCCTCGGTCTGGCCCTTGCCGTAGTGCTTGTGCGTCGCATCGTTCGGGATCGGCGCGTCGCCGGGCGGCAGTTCGGCCACGTCGATCAGCAGATGGTGATGGCCGGTGTTCGGCGTCGGATCGCCGGCCGGGCGAACCGCGATGCCCTTTGCGCCGAATTGCACGAGCACGTCCTGGCCGACAGTGTCGCCATCCTTTGGCGAGATGATGAATACGCTGACTCCGGGCTGCGCCTTGGCGCGTGACGGGCCGGCCGGTTTTGCCATATCGTCGGCGACGGCCAGACCCACGCTCATGAAACCTGCCGCGACCAGCATCAAGATCGTACGCATCGCACTTCTCCGCAGTGAGAGTGCGTGAATGATACGCTGAGCGCTCGTTATCGGCTTGTGAAGCCAACGGACATCCCCATCTGAATGCGATGAATTCCGCCCCGACTCCGCCGCGCGCGACCTTGATCGGCGCGTTTGCGCGCCTGATGCCGACGGTGCGGCTCTACAGCGGGCGCGTGATCGTGGCCCTGTGTTTCCTGGTCACCGCGAAGCTGGCGAATATCGGCGTGCCGCTGGTGCTCAAGCACCTCGTCGACGGGCTCGATGTCAAACCGTCACCGCTGGTGATTCCGCTGCTGCTGCTGATGGCCTACGGCGCGCTGCGCCTGTCGACCTCGCTGTTTCAGGAACTGCGCACTGTGGTGTTTGCGCGCGTGCTCGCACGCACTTCGCGCGAGATCACCTTGCGCGTGTTCGCGCATCTGCATTCCTTGAGCCTGCGCTTCCATCTCGACCGGCGTACCGGCGGCGTCGCGCGCGACGTCGAGCGCGGCATGACCTCCGTCTCCGACCTGCTCGACTGGACGATCTACACGATTCTGCCGACGCTGTTCGAGATCACCCTGATCTGCGGCATCCTGATCGTGCGCTACGACTGGGGCTTTGCGCTAGTCACACTGGCGACACTGGCCGTGTACATCGCCTTCACGTTTTCAATGACCGAATGGCGGCTGCGTTTCTACCGCGCCGCGAACGAGGCCGATACCGAAGCGAACGCGCGCAACGTCGATGCGCTGCTCAACTACGAGACGGTCAAGTATTTCAACAACGAGCAGCATGAATTGAAGCGTTTCGATGGCAGCCTGCGCAATCTCGAAGAAGCGACGGTGCGCAGCCAGAAATCGCTCGCAGCGCTCAATGTCGGCCAGACTGCGATCGTCGCGGTCGGACTCACCCTGCTGCTGTGGCGCGCTTCGGCCGGCGTCGTCGCCGGGCACATGACGCTCGGCGATCTGGTGCTGGTCAACGCGTTCCTGATCCAGCTGTCGATGCCGCTGAACTATCTGGGCATGGTCTATCGCGAGGTCAAGCAGGCGCTGACCAATATCGAGCGCATGTTCGTGCTGCTCGACGAGCCGCAGGAAATCCGCGACGCGCCGGACGCGAAACCGCTGATCGCGCGCGGCGGCGAAGTACGCTTCGAGCAGGTGTCGTTCGGCTACGATGCGCAACGCGGCATTTTATACAATGTGGATTTCTCCATTCCGGCCGGCAAGACCGTCGCCGTGGTCGGCACCACCGGCGCTGGCAAGTCGACGCTGTCGCGCCTGCTGTACCGGTTCTACGACGTGAGCGGCGGACGCATCCTGATCGACGGCCAGGATATCCGCAGCGTGACCCAGGATTCGCTGCGCACCGCGATCGGCATCGTGCCGCAGGATACGGTGCTGTTCAACGACTCGATCTACTACAACATCGCCTACGGCAAACCCGGCGCCACGCGCGAGGAAGTCGTCGCCGCCGCGCGCGCGGCGCATATCCACGATTTCATCGCGAGCCTGCCGCAGGGCTACGACACCGGCGTCGGCGAACGCGGCTTGAAACTCTCCGGCGGCGAGAAACAGCGCGTGGCGATCGCGCGTACCCTGCTCAAGAATCCGGAAATCCTCGTGTTCGACGAAGCCACCAGCGCGCTCGACACACGCACCGAAAAGATCATCCAGGGCGAACTCGAAGAGATCGCACGCGAGCGCACTACCCTGATCATCGCGCACCGCTTGTCGACGATCGTCGACGCCGACGAAATCCTCGTGCTCGATCACGGTCGCATCATCGAGCGCGGAAACCATGCGGCCTTGCTTGCGCAACGCGGACGCTACGCCGCATTGTGGACAATGCAGCAGCAATCGCGCGAATCGGCGCCGGTCGCCGTGCAGCCGGCCATGCCGGAGTTCGCCTCGCCCTAGAGAGCGCTTTCGGTGAAATAGTTACAACTGCGACTGCCATTGAGCCCCTTTCCCCTTGCGGGAGAGTTGGGGAGAGGGGTAGCGCGCGCGAAAGCGGGCGCCTTCGGCGCCATTCCCTCTCCCGGCACGCTGCGCGTGCCGACCTCCCCCGCAAAGGGGGGAGGTGAAAAGCAGATCGCTAGTGTCGCGTTTGTGCTTCAGGAGATCAGGATCAAAATGGATCCCGGCTTGCGCCGGGATGACGATTTCTTCAGACCGCCCTTGGACAGCGCGTAACCCGATCGTCACCTCCCTGTAACGCCCGATTCAAAGCCTGCGGTTAGCGTGTGCTCAATCCCCGGAGCACGCCGATGCGCATTGCCATCGTCAGCGAAACCTTCCCGCCGGAAATCAACGGCGTGGCCCTGACCGTGGCCGGGCTTGCGCAAGGACTGCGCGATTCCGGGCACACGGTGCAGATCGTGCGTCCGCGCCAGCCCGAGGCGGACGACGATGCGGGCGCAGACGCTGAAAGTATACTTGTGCGCGGCGCGCGTCTGCCACGCTACCCCGGCTTGCAGTTCGGCCTGCCCAATGCGCGGCGCCTGCGTCAGTTGTGGAAGGGCGAGCGTCCGGATGCGATCTACGTGGCGACCGAAGGCCCGCTCGGCTATTCCGCATTGCGCGCCGCGCGCAGCCTTGGCATTCCGGCGAGCACCGGTTTTCACACGCGCTTCGACGATTTCGCGCGTTACTACGGTTTCGGCTTCCTGACGCCCGTCGTGTTCGCCTACCTGCGCCGCTTCCACCGCCAGGGCGCGGCGACCCTGGTGCCGACCGTCGAGCTGCGCGATTTCCTCATCGACAACAAATTCGGCAACGTCGCGCTGCTGCGGCGCGCCGTCGACACCGCGCTGTTCTTGCCCGCGCGCCGCGACGAGGCGTTGCGCGCGCAATGGGGTCTGCGACCGAATCAACTCACGCTGATCTATGTCGGCCGCATCGCACCGGAAAAGAATCTGGCACTGGCGGTACGCGCGTTTCGCGAAATCCAGAAACTGCATCGCGACGCACGCTATGTCTTCGTCGGCGATGGCCCCGCGCGTGCGGCACTCACGGCGGAGAACCCGGATTTCATTTTCGCCGGCATCCAACGCGGCACAGAACTGGCACGCCACTTCGCCAGTGCCGATCTGTTCGTGTTTCCGAGCCTGACCGAGACCTTCGGCAACGTCACGCTCGAAGCGCTCGCCAGCGGCCTGCCTACGGTGGCGTTCGACTATGGCGCGGCGCGCGAGCACCTCGACGCGGAC
>NZ_DATBQK010000049.1:0-46913 GCF_036560865.1 Rudaea sp. | reverse complement strand
TCTGACGCCGGCGGTGCATCGAATCCGCTTGCGCCCGCCATGGCGCTGGTTTGCGCCAAGTCTCGCCGCAGGCGCGCAACTGGCGCTGTCCGGCCGGCAACGGCGTACGCTGACTCAGCCTTGGCCGGCACTCGCGATCGGTTGCGGCCGTCATGCGGCGCTGGTCACGCGCGCACTGCGCCGCTGGAGCGGCGGCGCCACGTACACCGTGCAGATTCTCGATCCGCGCATCGACCCGGGTCACTTCGATCTGGTCGTCGCGCCGCGCCACGATGGACTGCAAGCGGCAAACGTGATCCAGACGCTCGGCGCGCTCAATCCGATCGACGACGCCTGGCTCGATCGCGCCGCGGAACAATTCGCCACCCTGTGCCAGTTGCCGCGACCGCGCACCGCGCTGCTGGTCGGCGGACCACGCCGCGGCCTCGCGCTCGATGACGCCTGGTTCAATGCGCTGATCGGCGAGATCGAGCGTCAGCGCGAACGCGATGGCGGCAGTCTCCTGATCACCGCGTCGCGGCGCACGCCGCAGGCATGGCGTACGCGTCTGCGCGCGGCGTTCCGCAACGGCTGTACCTGCGTCTGGGACGGCAGCGAGGATGGCACCAACCCGTATGCCGGCTATCTCGCCGTCGCCGACCGCATCGTGGTCACGCCCGATTCGGTGAACATGCTCAGCGAAGCCTGCGCGACCGGCGTACCGGTGTTCACTTCGCTGCCGCCGGCCGCACCGGCCAAACTCGCGGCGTTCCACGCCGAGCTCGTCGATCAGGGCTGGCTGCACGATATACATGTGGCCGATGTCGATATGAATCGGTCCACATTGCATCAGGTACCGCCGCTGCGCGAGATCGCCGCGGTCGCGAGCAAGGTCTGGCACCGCATCGAGGCGACGCGGCCTGACGTCAGCGTCGCGCTGGATCCGCCAGATTGAGGCCGAGCGACGCGGCGACATCGAGTACCGCTTGCGTGTGCTGCAGCAGCTGCGCATCGCGCTCGACCAGGCGTGGGCGCGCGTCGAGTGTGCAGGCGAGCCCGCGCGCGAGCAGCAGCGCGTGTGCATCGACCAAGTTGCGTGCCTGAGGCGCGTCGAGCACGCCGGCGCGCCGCGCTGCCGCGATCAGGCTCACGCTGTTGCCGCTGGCGAGCAGACCCGGATGCGCATGCGCATGGATCAGCACCAGCGCCTGCAGCAGGAACTCGATATCCAGCAGCGCGCCCTGGCCCTGCTTCAAATCCAGCAGCAGCGCGGTTGAGCGGTCGCGCTCGGCGCGCCAGCGCGCGCGCATTGCGCCAACCTGTTCGAACACCTCCGACGCGGCGCGTGGCTGTGCCAGTGTGGCGGCGCGCAGCGCGTTGAAGCGCGCCAGCGTGGCCGCATCGCCGGCGATCGGCCGCGCGCGCACCAGCGCCTGCTGCTCCCACACCCAGGCGCGCGCGCGCTGATACTCGGCGAACGCCTTCATGCTGACCACGAGCAGACCCTTGCCGCCGTCGGGACGCAGGCGCACGTCGACCTCGTACAAGCGCCCGGCCTGGGTCTGCGCACCGAGCCAGTGCACCACGCGCTGCGCGATGCGCGCGTAGTAGCGCATGCCGTCGAGCGGGCGTGCGCCGTCGCTCTCGTGCTGGGTGTATGCCTCATTGTATACAAATACCAGATCGAGGTCGGAAGCGAAGCCGAGTTCGGCACCGCCGAGGCTGCCGTAACCGATCACCGCCAGACCGGCATCGGCCGCATCGCCGGCGAGCTTGCCGTGCTGGCGCTGCGCGTCGCGCGCTGCGAGCGTGAGGATTGCCGCGACGATGAAGTCGGCGCAGACGCTGAGGCCGCGCGCCGTCGTCGTCGCATCGAGATGGCCGCTGCGATAGGCCAGGCCGACACGGAACGCGACGCTATTCTTCTCCTCCTGCAACACCACCAGGTGCGCTTCGGCATCGTCCGCAGGCGCGTTGGCCAGCCGCCGCCGCGTCTGCGCGAGCAGGGCCGCGCGATCGGGGGCGTCGGTATCCAGGCGCGCATCGAGCAGATCGTCGAGCAGCAGCGGATGCGCGATCACGCGCTCGGCGAGCAGGGCGCTGTCGGCGAACAGTGCGACCAAGCGCGCGCGTGCGGCGGGCTGCTCCTCGAGCAAGGCCAGGTAGGCCGAGCGCCGCACGACACTGTGGATCAGGCGCAGCAGGCGATCCAGGCACAGATCCGGCGCCGCGCTGCGCGCGGCTTCGTCGAGCAACGCGGGCAGCAGCGCATCGAGGCGCGCGCGGCCGCGTGCCGACATCGCGCGCACACCGGCGCTGCCGAGCAGGCCCACAACCTTGGCGTGCAAACCCGCCACGTCGGTATAACCCAACGCACCGAGCGTTTGCGCATCGCCACCGCCCGCGGCGACGCGCTGACAATACTCGACGGCCGCGCGCGTATCGCCGCGATCGGCCGACTGCAGCGGCGCCATGACCTCGGCGAAAATCGCGCTGACCTCGTCACGCGCGTGCGCGATGCCGGCTTCCAGCGCCGACGTGTCGGCATAGTCCAGGGTCGCCGCGAGGCGCGCGCGCGACAAGGCATCATCGGGTAATTCGTGCGTCTGTTCGTCGCGCAACATCTGCAGACGATTTTCCACGCGGCGCAGCAGACGGTAGGCCGCGCGCAGGCGCTTCGCATTCGCCGCGCCGATCACGCCCAATTGTTCGCACGCGGCCAGCGAAGGCAACAGGCCGAGCGCACGCAACGACGGCTCGCGGCCGCCGCGAATCAGTTGCAGCAACTGCACGATGAATTCGATTTCGCGGATGCCGCCGGCGCCGAGTTTCAAATTCTGCGCCAGATCCTTGCGTGCGACTTCGGCATCGATCAGCGTCTTCATCTCGCGCAGTCCGGCAAACGCGGTGTAATCGAGATAGCGCCGGTAGACAAACGGACGCAGCGCTTCGATCAGGCGTTTGCCGGCCACGAGATCGCCGGCAACCGGGCGCGCCTTGATCAAGGCATAGCGCTCCCAGTCGCGGCCCTCGCGCTGGTAGTACTGCTCCATTGCCGCGAACGACAACGCCACGCGCCCGGCGCTGCCAAATGGCCGCAGGCGCAGGTCGACGCGGTAGACATAACCGTCGGCGGTGATCTCGGCGAGCAGCTTGACCAGCAACTGGCCGAGGCGCGCAAAAAACGTTTCATTGGCGAGTGAACGCGCGCCGTCGCTCGCACCATTTTCCGGATAGGCGAAAATCAAGTCGATATCCGAGGAAAAATTGAGATCCGCGCCACCGAGCTTGCCCATGCCAAGCACGACCAAGCGCTGGGCGGCGCCCTCCGGCGCGCGCGGGGTGCCGAAGCGCTGCACCAGCAGTCGTTCGCCGAAATCCAGCGCGGCGACGAGACAGGATTCGGCCAGTGCGGTCGAACCGGCGAGCGTCTGCTCGACTGTGTCGAGACCGTTGACGTCGCGCCAGATCAGACGCACCGCTTCGCGCCGGCGATAGACGCGCAGCGCGCGCAATGCCGCGCCTTCGTCGGCGTTGAATCCAAGCACGAGTGCGCGGGCATCGGCATGCTGCGGATTGGCCATCAGGACCAGCCCTGCGGGAGCCAGAAGCTCGGGCTCGCGCTGGAAACTGTCCCAAGCGAAATCGCTGGCAAGCAGCACGCGCTGCACGTGCTCGGCGACACCCGCGTCGTCGTGCAAGGCGACACCCGCTTCGCGGCAGCGCTCGATCAGACGCGCGTAGCGGGCTGAGTCGAATCCAGTAAGGGCGGACGATGCAGGCATGCCGCATTTAACGACGAAACCGCGGGATAAAGGAATCTTTCCGCTTTCAACCGGGTTCGATACGGTAACGCGCAGCGGTTGATAGAAATGCACGTTCCGGAAAAAAATGAACCCCGCGCGAGGCGGGGTTCAGGTGTTGCGATGAACTACTGACTATCGACTTAGTGGGCCTGCTTGGTACCGGCAAATCCCTTCTTGCCGTTACCGTGCGGCTGGGAGGTCGCGATCGCCGACACGCCGTCGCCCGGCGAGGTGAGCGCGATCAGGCGACCGACGATGCCATCGACCTTGGGCGAACCCAGGCCCGTGGTTGCATCCCAGCCCAAGCCGGCGGCATAGCCGTCCACTTCAACGTCGGTGTTGGACGCATCGACTTCGAGCACCGAATTGTTGCCGCTGGTGATGTCGTGGAACGACGGCGCGTAGTTCGGCGGGGTTTGCCCGATCTGATAGAAGGCCTTGTTCAGATAACCTAGGCGATGACCCGCGACCTGATCGGCAATGGCCGTGATCGCGGCCCACTGCGGCGATCCGGCGCTGGTGCCGCCGAACAGATTCCACTGGCCCTGAAAGCGCGTGAGCACACCGTGGTAGATGGCGGCGTTATAGGCCACATCGGGAACTGCGCGCCCCTTGGTCTTCTTCACTTGGCTCTTCTGAAACGGCGGCGCATCGAATACGACGCTGAAACCACCGCCAGTCGATTCGCTCTCGACCAGATCGCAGGCGGCATCGGCACACAGCAGCTCGTTCCAGGCAATTTCATCCGAATAGGTTCCAGCGGCGGGGCTGGTGGCTGGATTGCAACCCAACGATGCAAGGCAGTAGTGAGCCGCGTGCAACTCCGTGCCACCGACGCCCGAAACCAGCGGATCGCTCGCCGGGTGCGAAGGTGCCAGCGTCCAGGAATTGCCGTCACAGGTTTGCTGCGAGGCGCCTTGATCGCCCGACGAGGCGAACAGGGTCATGCCCTTCTGCGTCGCCTGCGCGAACACGTTGTGCCAGGCGGTTACCGTAGCGGGGTCGAGGCAGCCCTCGTTCTCGCCGAAGCTCATCGAGATCACATCGCCGAGATTGTTGTCCACCGCATACTGAATTGCGCTGAGGATGTCGTTATCGGAACTGGACTTCGCCAGCACCAGCGCGACCTTGGCGCCCGGCGCGATGGCGTGCGCCCATTCGACATCGAGCGTGATCTCGCCCGCCCAGCCGCTATTCTGCGGCGGCACGCCGTCCGGCGTGTACTGGGTTAGGAACGCAGAGCTGGGAGGCAAACCGTAGAAATTCGAAAAATAATCGACCTGGGTGGTCAGCGCCGCATAGCGAAATGCGTCGATGATCACGATTGTCTGCCCGGTGCCGTCATAACCGGCGCTGATCAGATTGTCGACGCCATACGCGTGACGCATCTGATAGGGGTCGTAGCAAGCCTCGTCCGGCTCGAACAAGCCGACGTTGCACTGAAACAGACCGTAGGCCGGGGAGCCCGCGGCCATCGGCACCGCCTGCGGACCGATCAGGATCTGCGGGGAGACTCCGTGTGCTGGCGCGGCAGGCGTAGTGTTCCAGTTGACCGCCAGCGCACCGAGCGCGACGAGACCGACACAAGACGAAATTTTTGCGACCTTTCGTAGAAGCATATCGATAGTTCCCTGTTGAAGTTTGATGAGGTTGCTGAGCTCGGGAAGCGGAGCGCACACCGGAGTACGCCGCGAACCGTGTGGTTCACCGCTGGCCGTTTACAAAAACTTACCCACTTTCCAATTAAAAAACCCGTCGCGATTGCTCGCGACGGGCTACCCTCCCCCACAAGCCCTAGGGCTGTGTGGCGCGCATTAAATTACAACCACCGGATATTCGCACGTCGCGCCGCAGCAATTCATCGGCGTATGCCACAAAAAAGCCCCGCCGAAGCGGGGCTTTTTTTGATCTCACTCGGCAGAGGCCGGGGCGGCCTCCGCCTTCGCGTAGCCTGGGTTGAGCGGCGGCCGCGAAACCCAGGTTGATCGATCAGAAGATCGATCAAAAATCCATACCGCCGCCCATGCCGCCCATGCCACCGCCGCCGCCGCCGTGGTTGTGGCCGTCATCTTTCTTCGGCGCTTCGGCAACCATCGCTTCGGTCGTGATCATCAGGCCGGCGATCGACGCGGCGTTCTGCAGCGCGGTACGCGTGACCTTGGTCGGATCCAGAATGCCGAGCTCGACCATGTCGCCGTACTCACCGGTCTGCGCGTTGTAGCCATAATTGCCCTTGCCAGCGGCAACCTTGTTCAACACCACGCTGGGCTCTTCGCCCGCGTTGGCGACGATTTCGCGCAGCGGCGCTTCCATCGCGCGCTTGGCGATCAGGATGCCGTGGTTCTGGTCTTCGTTGTCGCCCTTGAGCTTCTTGATCGCCTCAAGCGCGCGCACGAGCGCAACACCGCCGCCCGGGACCACGCCTTCTTCCACCGCCGCACGCGTGGCGTGCAGGGCGTCTTCGACGCGCGCCTTCTTTTCCTTCATCTCGATCTCGGTCGATGCGCCGACCTTGATCACCGCAACGCCGCCGGCCAGCTTGGCCACGCGTTCCTGCAGTTTCTCGCGGTCGTAGTCGGACGAGGTTTCCTCGATCTGCGCCTTGACCTGGGCGATGCGCGATTCGATGTTCTTCGATTCGCCGGCGCCGTCGATGATGGTCGAATTTTCCTTGGTGATGACGATCTTCTTCGCACGGCCCAGATCCTTGATCGTGGCCTTCTCGAGCGACAGACCGACTTCCTCGGAAATCACCTGACCGCCGGTGAGAATCGCCATGTCTTCGAGCATCGCCTTGCGCCGATCGCCGAAGCCCGGCGCCTTGACCGCGCACACTTTGACGATGCCGCGGATCGTGTTGACGACGAGGGTCGCCAGCGCTTCGCCTTCGACTTCCTCGGCGACGAGGAGCAATGGCTTGCCAGCCTTGGCCACGGCTTCGAGTACAGGCAGCAACTCGCGTACGTTGGAGATTTTCTTGTCGTGCAGCAGGATGTACGGGTCTTCGAGTTCGACCTGCTGGCTCTGCTGGTTGTTGATGAAGTACGGCGACAGATAGCCGCGGTCGAACTGCATGCCTTCGACGACATCGAGCTCGTTGTCCAGACCCGAACCTTCCTCGACCGTGATCACGCCTTCCTTGCCGACCTTGTTCATCGCTTCGGCAATGATGTCGCCGATGTTGGCGTCGCCATTGGCGGAGATCGTGCCGACCTGGGCGATCGACTTGTTGTCGGCCGACGGCTTGGACAGGTTCTTCAGCTCGGCCACCGCGCCGATCACGGCCTTGTCGATGCCGCGCTTCAGATCCATCGGGTTCATGCCGGCCGCAACGGCCTTCATGCCTTCTCGGATCAGCGCCTGCGCGAGGACCGTGGCGGTGGTGGTGCCGTCGCCGGCGACGTCGGAGGTCTTGGAAGCGACTTCCTTGACCATCTGCGCGCCCATGTTCTCAAACTTGTCGGCCAGTTCGATCTCCTTGGCGACGGACACGCCGTCCTTGGTGATCGTCGGCGCGCCGAAGCTCTTTTCGAGCACGACATTGCGGCCTTTCGGACCCAGCGTCGCCTTGACGGCGTTCGCCAGCACATTCACGCCACGCAACATGCGTGCGCGCGCGTCTTCGGAAAAACGAATCTCTTTAGCTGCCATGATCTTGATTCCTCGAATTCTGTGTTTTGCTTTTTGATCGTCATCCCGGCGAAGGCCGGGATCCATTTTGACTTTGAGAGCCGAAGACCAAGATGGATTCCGGCTTGACCCGCTTCGCTGTTGAGAAGCGCTTCGCCGGTATGACGCCCGTATGGTTTGTTCAATTAGCCGTCGATAATCGCGACGAGGTCCTCTTCGCGCATGACGAGCAATTCCTCGCCATCGACCTTGACCTCGGTGCCGGAATACTTGCCGAACAGCACCTTGTCGCCGGCCTTGACTGCCAGCGCGCGTACGTTGCCGTTCTCGAGAATCTTGCCGGCGCCGACGGCGACGACTTCGCCCTTGATCGGCTTTTCGGTTGCGGTGTCGGGGATGACGATGCCGCCGGCCGACTTGGTTTCGGCCTCCAGGCGCTTGATGATCACGCGATCATGTAAGGGACGAAGCTTCATAGCGAATCCTCAAGTGATTGAAAAATAGGTAATTATCCGGATTGTTAGCACTCCGGTATGCTGAGTGCCAAGTTTAGCGACGAAACAAACCCAATGCAAAGGGCAGCGCCGACTGCGTTCTAGATGGGCGCGCCAACCCGGCTTTCAAGACAGATCACTCCTGGACTCACCGCAGCATTGCGCAAGATCGCTACAGCCAACTACGCTTGGGCGATTGCACGAGCGAGAACGTCGTGACCGTCCTGATCGTACTGTGCACCTGCCCCGACGACACTGTTGGTGAACGAATCGCCACGGCCTTGGTCGAAGAGCGTCTGGCTGCGTGCGTGAATCGTTTGCCCGGCGTGGCATCGACCTATCGCTGGCAAGGCAAGGTCTGCCGAGATAGCGAGCAACTGCTGCTGATCAAGACGACGTGCGAGCGCTTCGATGCGCTGCGCGAGCGCATCGTCGAGCTGCATCCCTACGAGTTGCCCGAGGTGATCGCGCTCGATATCACGACGGGGCTCGACCGTTATCTGGCCTGGGTAGTAGCGGAAACGCGACCGACGCCGGATTGAACCAATGATCGCGCTTTGCGAATCAACAACGCTGTGCCGGTAAGCAAACGCGGCCAGCGCCGGTCTTGATGCCACGGTCCCACCCAACTCTGCGACAATTCATCCATGAAATTTTTCTCCACCATCGCGCTCGCCCTGGCTGCCGGCTTTGCCTGCAACGTCGCCCACGCTGCCGAAGCGGATGATCTGCTCGCGGTAGACAAGGCCTTCGTCGTCGAAGCCCAGGCCGTGGATCGCAGCACCATCCGGCTCGACTGGAAGCTCGCCGAGCACTACTACCTGTATCGTGACCGCATCAAGGTGACGACGACCGATGCCGGTGTCACCCTCGCCGCGCACGATCTGCCCGCAGGCGAAAAGAAGCACGACGAGTATCTGGGCGATGTCGAGGTCTACCACAAGGATTTCTCCTCGACGCAGGCATTGACGGCACCGGCCGATCTTGCGCAGATCAATCTCGCCGTGCGCTTTCAGGGCTGCCATGAGGTCGATCCGAAGATCTGTTTCCCGCCGCATACGACGAAACTGACCGTTGCGCTGGGTGGCGCGGCAGCGACGGCGAAAACCGATGACAATCCCGTCGCGCAGGCACTCGCTGGGGGTGCTTCGACCTCGATCGCGGCCGCAGGCAATTCCGAGCCGCTGCCCGTCGAAAAGGCCTTTGTGTACGAGGCGATCGCGACGGGCCCGAACGAAATCCTCGCGCGCTTCACGATGCCGAAGGGTTATTACCTGTATCGCGACAAGACCCGGTTCAGCGCGACCGATGCGACGCTCGGCACGCCGCGCTGGCCGCCCGGCACGCTGCACAAGGACGAAAATTTCGGCGCCACGACAGTGTATTTCGATCAGGTCGAAATTCCGATTCCGGTCATGCGCAAAAACACGGCGGCGCAAACGCTGAGCCTCACCGCACATTTCCAGGGCTGCCTCGAGGGCAGCGTGTGCTATCCGTTGACGACGCGCGCGCTCGATGTGGCGCTGCCAGCGGGCGGCACGATCGACAGCGGTACGGCGAACGCCGCGCCGAGCGTGGGCGCAACATCGAATACTGCCGCGACGACCACCACCGCGAGCGCCGCATCCGAATCCGACGACAGCCAGTTCGCGCGCGCGCTCAACGGCTCGTTGTGGTTCACCTTCACCGTGTTCTTCCTCGCCGGCGTCGGTCTTGCGTTTACGCCCTGCGTGTTTCCGATGATTCCGATTCTTTCCGGCATCATCGCCGGCGCGGGCGAAAACCTCTCTACCCGGCGCGCAATCGTGCTTTCGCTCGTCTATGTGCTCGCGAGCGCGGTGATTTTCACCCTCGCCGGCGTCGTTGCGGGGCTGGCCGGCAAGAATCTGCAGGCCGCCTTTCAGACGCCATGGGTGCTGTGGTGTTTCGCCGGGCTGTTCGTGCTGCTCGCGCTGTCGATGTTCGGCTTCTATGAACTGCAATTGCCCAGTTCCTGGCAGAACAAACTCGCCGGCGTAAGCAACAAGCAGGCGAGCGGATCGCTGACCGGCGTTGCGGTGATGGGCGCGCTGTCGGCCTTGATTGTCGGGCCTTGCGTGACACCGCCGCTCGCCGTCGCGGTGCTCTATATCGCTCAGAAACACGATGCACTGCTCGGCGGCTTCGCACTGTTCACGCTCGCGCTCGGCATGGGTGCGCCGCTGGTTGTGTTCGGCGCCTCGGCCGGCCGCTTCCTGCCGCGCGCCGGCGCCTGGATGGATGCTGTCAAGGCCGTGTTCGGCGTGACCTTTCTCGGGCTCGCGATCTGGATGCTCTCGCGTATCCTCGACAGCGTCTGGATCATGCTGATGGTCGGCGCGCTCGCCGTCGCCAGTGCGGTGTATCTGGGTGCGCTGGAGCGACTGCCCGACGGATCGAGCGGCTGGCGCAAGCTGGCGAAGGCGCTCGGCGTCCTGCTGCTGATTCTCGGCGCGGCCGAACTGATCGGCACGGTTGCGGGATCGAACGATGTACTGCAGCCGCTGCGCGGCTTCGGCGCCGGCGTGGGGACGACGGCCGGCGCGCAGGCTCCGGCGCTGCCTTTTCGCCGGGTCAAATCGATCGCCGATGTCGAGCGCGAGGTCGCGGCGGCAAAAGCCGCGAACAAGCCGGCGATGTTCGACTTCTACGCCGACTGGTGCGTGTCGTGCAAGGAAATGGAGAAGTACACTTTTTCCAAAACCGAGGTGCACCACGCCCTCGCCGATTTCGTCCTGCTGCAGGCGGACGTGACTGCCAACGACGATGTCGATCAGGCGCTGATGCAGCACTACAACATCGTCGCGCCGCCGGATACCCTGTTCTTCGGCACGGATGGCAGCGAAAGACGCGCGCTGCGTCTGACCGGCCAGGAAGATGCGGACAAATTCCTGCGCCGCATTGCCACGGCCGTGAAATAGTTCAGGAGTTCGGCAATCGCGGTTGATCTTCGCATCAAGACAAACCCGCCGCTCCGCGTCGGGCGGAGCAAGACGATGAACGAGCCCGTGTTTTTCGGCAAGCTGCCGTCTGCAAACCCGATCGCCGACGACGGTGACGATTTGCATTTCTGCTCCACTTGCGCGTTCGCCCCGGTGTGTCTGCCGGAGGGGGTCGACAAGCATGCATTGCGCGAGTTGCACATGCTGGTGGAGCATGTCGGGCCATTCCGCACTGGCGAGGCGATTTTCCGCACCGGAGATCGGTTCGCGGCGATTTACGCCGTGCGCGGCGGAACGGTGCAGACGCGCCTCGTCGATGACGCAGGACGTGAGCAAGTGCTCGGATTTCACCTGCCGGGTGAGGTAATCGGTCTGAACGCGATACATCCGGAAATATATCCCTGCGATGCGATCGCAATCGAATCGACCTATGTCTGCCGTTTTTCGTTTCCGGCGCTGGCTATCCTCGCAGCGAAGGTTCCGCGCGTTCAACAACAATTGTTCAGGCTGCTCAGCGCGGATATCGGCAAAGCCACGCAATTGGCTGGCGATCATTCGGCGGACGAACGTCTGGCAGCCTTTCTGCTTGATCTCGCCGACCGCTATGCCGCACGCGGTTTCTCCGACCGGCGTTTCCACCTGACAATGACCCGCGTCGACATCGCAAATTACCTGCGTTTCGCGGCTGAAACCGTCAGCCGCGTGTTGCGCCGCTTTCAGGATCGGCAACTGGTGCTGATCACGGGCCGCGAGGTGGAACTCCTCGACTTGTCTGCGCTGCGCCGACTCGCGCGCAACATTTCGCGGCGGTAAGCGCTGCTGCTCACTTGACCTGGGTCAGGGCGCAAACCGCTCACCTCCGCTACCATCCGACCATCCGAAGGCTGGGAGTGGATTATGTGCGGGTTCGTATTGTTGCGGGGACCGCGAGGCGGTGCCGATGCAGAGGGGGCGCCGGTTAGTGGCTGAGTATGTGATTCCGGCACCGCGAATCGCAGACAAGCCGGGTTTGGCGGATTTGCCGAAAATCCTCGCGGCTGCGCCGCACCGCATGATGTTCTTCGCCGGCGCATCGGCCGTCTTGCTATCGATGTTGTGGTGGGCATGCTTTCTCGGCGCCGGCTATTTCGGCCACGCGTTTCCCGCTGCACCGGTGCCGGCGGGCTGGGCGCACGCGGTGCTGACCCAGTACGGCATGTTGCCGTTGTTTATTTTTGGATTTCTGCTCACCGTGTTTCCGCGCTGGATGGGTCAGCCGGCGTTGACGAAACGTCATTATGTCCCCGTGTTCGCCGGCATGTTCGGTGGCTATCTGCTGGCACATATCGGCCTGCTCGATTTGAAACCGCTGCTGATCGTCGGGCTTGCAATGATGTGCGCCGGCTGGATTTACGCATTGACCGCACTCGGCGGAATACTGCTGCGCAATGGCGCGAAGGATCGGCATGCATTGTCGTGCTATGTCGCGTTGTTGCTTGGCGTCTGCGGCCTCGCCGCGTTTCTCGCCTTCGTGCTCGGCGCGCCGCCGCAACTGGCGACCGTTGCGATCAAGCTCGGCACGTTCGGGCTGCTCTTGCCGGTCTACTTCACCGTCGGCCATCGCATGATTCCTTTTTTCAGCGCAAGCGTCCTCGGCGCGGGCTATCGCCCGTTCAAACCCAGTTGGAGCCTGCCCCTGCTGTGGGCGCTGCTGCTCGGCCATCTGGTTCTGGAATTGACGCACAACCTGGATTGGCTGTGGCTCACCGATACGTCGCTGGCCCTGCTGTTCCTGCGCCACTGGCTGGCTTGGCAGCCGTGGAAATGCATGCGGCCGGGCCTGCTGGCGGCCTTGTACCTCGCGTTCGCGTGGCTGCCGGTCGCATTCGCACTGTTCGCGGTGCAAAGTTTGATTCTGCATTTCAGCGGCGAATTCGTCCTCGGCCGCGCGCCGGTGCATGCGCTCACGATCGGTTTCTTCGGCTCGATGCTCGTGGCAATGGTCACGCGCGTGACCCAGGGCCACTCCGGCCGACCGCTGCAGATGGGCGCCATCCCATGGTTGACGTTCGCGTTGCTGCAACTCGTCGCGCTGACGCGCATTTACTCCGAGGTCGCGACCAACATGGCGTTGTGGCAGGTCATTGCCGCCTTCGGCTGGCTGATCGCGTTCACCCCGTGGGTACTGCGCTCGCTCTGGATCTACCTCACGCCGCGTATTGACAGGCAGCCGGGCTAGGTGTCGCCACTGGCAAGGCTGGTTCGCGATGCTCAAGTTCTTGATCTGGATCATTGCGAGCGTCATTTGATTATTCGAGAATCATTGCTCTGTCATCGAATCAAGCCGCTCGAGGAAGTGCCATGAACCGACTGCTGCTTGCGCTAACCGTCCTCGTGTTGGCAAGCATGGATTGTCCCAATGCGAGCGCTGCCGGCACATCGGCGGCCTCCATGGAGAAAAACAATTACGTCCATGGCGACTTCGGCCGCCCACGCGGCGAAACGATCCACGCGGTGCTGACGAGCCCACCGAACGTACCGCCACCAACCCATCGCAACTATCCGGCCAAGGTCATCATGGAACTGGAAGTGATCGAGAAGGAACTGCCGATCTCCGAAGGCGTTACGTATACATTCTGGACGTTCGGAGGTACGGTGCCCGGAAAATTCATCCGCGTGCGCCAAGGCGACACGGTGGAGGTGCACCTCAGAAACAACCCGCACAACAAGATGCCGCATAACATCGATATGCATGGCGTCACGGGTCCCGGAGGCGGCGCGGCATCGAGCTTCACCGCGCCGGGCCATGAGTCGCAGTTCACCTTCAAGGCCCTGAATGAGGGCATCTACGTCTACCACTGCGCAACCGCGCCGGTCGGCATGCACATCGCAAATGGCATGTATGGACTGATGCTCGTCGAACCACCGGCGGGACTGCCGCAAGTCGATCGCGAGTACTACGTGATGCAGGGCGATTTTTACACGACGGGGAAATACCGCGAGAAGGGTCTGCAACCGTTCGACATGGAAAAAGCGATCGACGAGCGTCCGACCTACGTACTGTTCAACGGCGCCGAAGGCGCATTGACAGGCGACAAGGCACTGGCCGCCAAGGTCGGAGAGATCGTGCGTATCTACGTCGGCAACGGCGGACCAAATCTGGTATCGAGTTTCCATATCATCGGAGAAATCTTCGACCGCGTGCAGCAGGAAGGCGGCACGCATCCGCAGGAAAATGTGCAGACCACCCTGATTCCCGCGGGCGGGGCTGCGATCGTGCAATTCCATACCGAAGTACCGGGCAGCTATGTCATGGTCGACCACTCGATCTTCCGCGCCTTCAACAAAGGCGCATTGGCGATCCTGAAAGTCGATGGGCCGGAAAAAAAGACGATCTATTCCGGCAAGGAAATCGACTCGGTGTATCTGGGCGATCGCTCGGAGGCGAATCTGGCCGCGGTGACGCACGCAACGAACGCCGCCACCGCCGGCAATCTGAGCAAGGAAGACCAGATCAAGGCTGGCCAGCAATTGTTCACCGGCACCTGCTCGGTCTGTCATCAGACCACCGGCGAGGGTCTGCCTGGAGTATTTCCGCCACTGGCCAAGTCCAGCGTTATCGCCGCGGACCCGAAACGGGCGATCCAGATCCTGCTGCACGGACTCACCGGCAAAATCGTTGTCAACGACAAGGAATACAACTCGGTCATGCCGCCGATGGCCCAGCTCAACGATGACGAGATTGCCAACATCATCACTTTCGTACTCAATAGTTGGGGCAACCCCGGTGGTCGCGTGTCGACAGATGAGGTAAGCAAAGCGCGCGCCGCGCCAGTTCCATCGCCCACGCCTGCAGAACATTGAACTTGCGGCAGTAGATACATGTTGCGTTTTCTCATCGCGCATGCCTTCGCCGCGGCCGCCGCATCGGCGTTCGCAGCCGACTACGTCGCGCTGCCCGGTGGTTCGTTCGCCAGTGTGCTGCCGGCCGACGCCAAGGACGCGGATGTCGTCGTCGCGCCGTTCCGCTTGCGTCGCGAACCGGTGACCAATGCGGAGTTTCTTGCCTTCACAACGACACATCCCGATTGGCGCCGCGACGGGATCGCACGCGTTTTTGCCGAGCCGCGTTATCTTTCGCAGTGGCAATCCGCCGATACGCCGGGCGCAAACGCGCCACCCAGCCAGCCGGTCACCCAGGTGAGTTGGTTCGCCGCCCAGGCATTCTGCGAGAGTGAGAGCGCGCGCCTGCCGACGTGGAGCGAATGGGAGTTTGCCGCAGCCGCCGATGCGACACGCGCCGACGCACGCAACGATCCGGCCTGGCGCGAATCCATTCTGTCGTGGTACGCGCGGCCGTCCAACGGCGCCCTGGGGAATATCGGCGGCGCAGCGAATGTCTACGGCGTCCGCGATCTGCACGGCCTGGTCTGGGAATGGGTCGACGACTTCAACGCCCTTATGGTGGCCAGCGACAGTCGCGATCAGAACGATCCGGACCGGCTCAAATTCTGTGGTGCGGGTGCCTTGAATCTGCGTGATCGGGACAACTACGCGGTCCTGATGCGGGTAGCAATGCTCAGCTCGCTCAAGGCCGCCGACACGACCATCAATCTGGGCTTCCGCTGTGCCAAGCCCGCCGACTGAGGAAGCATAGTGAACCCATTGTTCAAATGTGCGCGTGGGTTGCTGCCTGCACTGCTGTTGATCCTGCCAGCCGCGATATCGGCGAGGGCGGCCGAACTGCCTGGCGAATCGATCTATCGATTGCCGGTCACACTGGTGGATCAGGATGGCCGCGAATTCCGGCTCGGTGATCGCCGCGGCGGCCCGCAACTCGTGAGCATGTTCTACACGTCTTGCCAGTACGCATGCCCGCTAATCATCGAGACGTTGAAGAAGACCCAGCGCGCGTTGAGGTCAACCAACAGCTCGCCGCCTCAGGTATTGCTCGTCAGCCTGGATCCGGAGCGCGATACGCCTGCGCGATTAAAGCAGGTGTATGCCGAACGCAAGCTTGATTCCTCCAGTTGGACCCTCGCCCGCACGGACCCAGCAAATGTGCGCAAACTGGCGGCGGTGCTCGACATTCAATATCGCGTGCTCGCCAACCACGACATCAATCACTCCACCGCCCTGGTGCTGCTCGATGCCGACGGGCGCATGGTTGCGCGCACGGATAAAATTGGCGACGTCGACCCCGGCTTTGTGGCAGCCGTGCGCCAGGTACTGGTGTCGCGGACGATTCAAAAAGGATCACGTTAACGCGCGAAATTGGTCGAGGAAGTTTGCCGTGCGCGCATAGCCCGGCTGCGCGTTGGAAAAATAGCGGTGTTTGGCCACTTTTTTGACAGCAAAGCCTTGAGGCCTAAACTAGCCTCATGTTCACCCGCAGCAACCTTCTGATCGTGCTGGTCGCCATCGTCGGCGCCATGCTCGGTCTTCTCGCCTCGAGCCGCATGGACAACTTCGCCGTACCCGTGCCACCCGGCGTCGAGGTGCTCAAGCTCGGCGACACGCGCCTCGATCTCGAACTCACCGACGTCAGCGGCAAACCGCGGCACCTGAGTGAATTTGACGGCAAACTCGTGCTGGTGAATTTCTGGGCGAGCTGGTGCGGTCCCTGCCGCGAGGAGATGCCCCTGCTCGACGCGACGCGCGCGAAACTGGCCGGCAAGGACCTCGAAGTCGTCGGCATCGCGATCGACGACACCCGCGCCGTGCAGGATTTTCTCAAGGACAGCCCGGTGCACTACCCGATCCTGATCAGCAATGAAGACGACGATGCGTCGCTGCGCTTCGGCGACACGCGCAGCGTGCTGCCTTACAGCGTGCTGATCGGCCGCGACGGCAAACTGCTCGCCCAACGCGCCGGCAATTTCAGCCAAAGCAGTCTGGCGCGCTGGCTTGAGCCGTATTTGTAGCGGATTCTGGCAAACATCGGCCAACTCCGGCGATTGTGCAAATAACTCTCCAGATAGCGCCGGGCTGGACAAAGCCACGCTGCACGCGCAAACTTCCGCGCCTTGACCGGGCTTGATGCCCGCTTGGCCTTCGTTCCGTGGCGAAAATCCTTGTCCTGCATGGCCCGAATCTGAACCTGCTCGGCACGCGCGAGCCGGAGATCTACGGCACGGCGACTCTGCCCGGCATCGAAGCGGAGCTGGTCAAGCTCGCAATAGCCGCCGGGCACGAGCTGAGTGGATTCCAGTCCAACGCCGAACATGCGCTGATCGATCGCGTCCACAAGGCGCGCGACGACGGTACGGCCTTCATCCTGATCAATCCCGGTGCGTTCACGCACACCAGCATCGCGCTGCGCGACGCGCTGGCTGCGGTCAAGATTTCGTTCATCGAACTGCACCTGTCGAACGTGCATGCACGCGAACCGTTCCGCCGTCATTCGTATCTTTCCGATATCGCGGTCGGCGTGATTGCGGGGTTCGGCCCGGCCAGCTATCGCCTTGCGCTGACCGCGGCGATCGAACGCCTCGGTCGCGGCGCAAGTGCCGTGCGCTCCAAAGCCAAGCAGCGCACGCGCTGATACCGATTTTGCATTGCGATCCGGCGACTTGCCGGGCGAAGGAAAGTTATGGACTTGCGCAAAATAAAAAAACTGATCGATATCCTCGAAGAATCCAATCTCGCCGAGCTTGAAATCAAGGAAGGCGAGGAATCGGTGCGCTTGAGCCGTATCCCGAAAGGTCTGGCCAGCCCTGCTGCTGCGCCTGCGCCGACGACGCATGTCCAGGTTCCGGCGCACGCGGCGCACGCCGCTGCGTTGACCAGCGCGCCCGCGCCCGCAGCCGGCAAGGAGCAGCCCCCGGGGCATGTTCTGCGCTCACCGATGGTGGGCACGTTCTACGCCTCCTCGACTCCGGAAAATCCGCCGTTCGTGAAAGTGGGTCAGAGCGTCAAGGTCGGCGATACGCTCGGCATCATCGAAGCGATGAAGATGTTCAACCAGATCGAAGCCGACGTCGCCGGCACCATCGTCGCCGTGCTCGCCACCAGCGGTCAACCGGTCGAGTTCGACGAACCGCTGTTCGTGATCGGCTGACGCTGCGTGCCGATGCTCGATAAAGTCGTCATCGCCAACCGCGGCGAAATCGCATTGCGCGTGCTGCGTGCTTGCCACACGCTCGGCATCAAGACCGTCGCCGTGCACTCCACCGTCGACCGCAACCTCAAGCATGTCGGCATGGCCGATGAATCGGTGTGCATCGGCCCGGCGGCGGCGGCGGAAAGTTATCTGTCGACGCCGGCGATCATCGCTGCGGCCGAGGTCACCGACGCGCAGGCGATTCATCCCGGTTACGGCTTTCTCTCGGAGAACGCGGATTTCGCCGAGCGTGTCGAGCAATCCGGTTTCATCTTCATCGGCCCGACCCCGAGCGTGATTCGCCTGATGGGCGACAAGGTCGAGGCGATCAAGGCGATGAAAGCCGCGGGCGTGCCCTGCGTGCCGGGTTCGGGCGGTCCCTTGCGCGACGATCCGGTCGAGAACGGCCGCATTGCACGCGAGATCGGCTACCCCGTCATCATCAAAGCCTCCGGCGGCGGTGGTGGGCGCGGCATGCGCGTGGTGCACACCGAGGCGCATCTGGCCAACGCGGTGACGATGACCCGCTCCGAAGCCAAGGCCGCGTTCAACAACGATCAGGTGTACATGGAGAAGTACCTAGAAAATCCGCGCCACGTGGAAATCCAGGTGCTGGCCGACGGCCAAGGCAGCGCGATCCATCTGGGCGAACGCGATTGCTCGATGCAGCGCCGCCATCAGAAAGTCGTCGAGGAAGCGCCCGCTCCAGGCATCACCGACGAACAGCGCGCACAGATCGGCGCCGTGTGCGTCGAGGCTTGCCTGCGCATCGGCTATCGCGGCGCGGGCACGTTCGAGTTCCTCTACGAGAACGGCAAGTTCTACTTCATCGAAATGAATACGCGCATCCAGGTCGAACATCCGGTGACCGAGATGATCACCGGCGTCGATCTGGTGCGCGAGCAGCTGCTGATCGCCGGCGGCGAAAAGCTTTCGATCCGCCAGGAGGACGTGAAGATCTCGGGACATGCGATCGAATGCCGCATCAATGCCGAGGATCCGGACACGTTCATGCCCTCGCCCGGTACGGTCAAACGTTTTCTCGCGGCGGGCGGTCCCGGCGTGCGCGTGGACACGCATATCTACGACGGCTACCGCATTCCGCCGAACTACGATTCGATGATCGGCAAACTCATCGTGCACGGCCGCGACCGCGACACCGCGATCGCGCGCATGCGCATCGCGCTCGGCGAACTGGTGATCGACGGCGTGAAGACGAATATCCCGCTGCAGCAGCGCATCCTCGCCGACGGCGGCTTCCATCTTGGCGGGCAGAATATTCATTATCTGGAAAAGCGCATCGCCGAGACGAAGGACAAGGCAATCGGGCTGGCTTAAGAAACGGGCAGACGGGGAGACGGACAGACGAGCAGACGGAGACGCAGGCTATTCTTCAGTTCGCATGCCCATTACGCAGCCCGGCCCTTCTGACTTGACCTCCCGTCTTTCGTCTTCCCGTCTTCCCGTCTTCCCGTCTTCCCGTCTTCCCGTCTTCCCGTCTTCCCGTCTTCCCGTCTTCCCGTCTTCCCGTCTATCCGTCTCCCCGTCTCCCCGTCTTCCCATCTCCCATCATGTCCTGGCTAGAACTCTCGCTGACCCTGCACGCCGGACAGCAGGCGCTCGTCGAATCCGCGCTCGAAGACTTGGGTGCGCTGTCGATCACCTTGCGCGATGCCGATGCGGACACGCCCGACGAGCGTGCGATCTTCGAGCCCGGCGTCGGCGAACTGCCGCTGTGGAACGAGATCGTCGTGCAGGCGCTGTTCGCGAGCGACGCCGACCGCGCTGGCCTCGTGCATGCGCTGCACGATTTCGTGCCCGAACTCGCGCCTGAGCGTATCGCCTTCCGCGAAGTCGAGGATCAGGACTGGACGCGGGTCTGGATGGATCAGTTCCGGCCGATGCGCTTCGGCGAACGTCTGTGGATCTATCCGAGCAGCGCATGGACGCCATCAAATGATGCGGTCGCGCGCGACGATCACTCTCCCTCCTCTGCGCCAGCGGGGGAGGGCAAGGGCTGGGGGCAGGCGGATGATGTCGGCGACACAGACAAGATCATCGTGCGCCTCGATCCCGGTCTCGCGTTCGGCACCGGCACGCATCCGACAACGGCACTTTGTCTTGAATGGCTCGACGCGATTTCCCGCTTCGACAAGGCTGCATTCGCCCGCCAGACGGTAATCGACTTCGGCTGCGGCTCGGGTGTGCTCGCGATCGCCGCGTTGAAGCTGGGCGCCGCGCGTGCGATCGGCGTGGACAACGACGCGCAGGCGCTCGACGCGAGCCGGGTCAATGCCGAGCGCAACGGCGTAAGCGAAAAAGTGGATTTGTATCTTCCCGAGCACTTTCCGCCGATGCAGGAAGACATCCTGATTGCGAATATTCTGGCCGGCCCACTTGCCGATCTCGCCGCGCTATTCGCCGGGTGCGTGCGCGGCGGCGGCTCGCTTGCGCTATCGGGCATCCTGCAAGGCCAGGAAACCGAACTGCTTGCATGCTACGCGCAATGGTTTGACGATCTGCGAGTTGCCGTGCGCGACGGTTGGGTGCGCGTCACGGGAAAAAGAAGGGCTGAGGGCTGAGGGCCAGGAGCAAGGCGCGATGCTGCAGAGACACCGCTGTTGATCCTCGGCCCTCAGCCCTCAGCCCTCGCTCTTAAGTACAATTGCCGCATGTACACCCAATGCCCCGAGTGTCTGACGATCTACAAGATCTCGCCGCAGGTGCTCGCGCACGGGCGCGGCAGCGTGGCCTGCGGTCACTGCACGGCCGTGTTCGACGCGCTGCGCACCTTGACCGGACACCAGCCGCACGAAGCCACGGAGCAACTCGCCGTACAGTCCGCCAGCGCCGAGCTGCCGCTGCTGTCAACGCCGATATTGCGTCCGCAGATGCAAGGCGATTTGCTGGGCGATGACGCGTCCGTAATGGCGCTTGCGCCGCGCGCAGTGCCCGCGCCGGAATTTGCGCGCGCGCGCAAGATCGCACCGGGATCGCGAACCTGGCCGTGGCTGACCGCGATCGCCGCACTGGTCACCCTGCTGCTCGCGCAGATCGCTTACGCCGAGCGCCACGAACTGCTGCGCAGCGCATCCGTGCGGCCGTGGCTGGAACGCGTCTGCGCCGGTCTCGGCTGCACCCTGCCGCTGGCGCACGATACCGAAGCGCTGTCGTTGCTTTCGCGCGACGTGCGCCAGCATCCGTCGGTACCCAACGCGCTGATCATCTCGGCGATGCTGCGCAACGACGCCCGCGTTACGCAGGCGTTTCCGGTCGTCGAGATCACCCTGGCCGATGTGGACGAACG
The DNA here is from genome assembly GCF_036560865.1 of Rudaea sp. Taxonomy (GTDB): domain Bacteria; phylum Pseudomonadota; class Gammaproteobacteria; order Xanthomonadales; family Rhodanobacteraceae; genus Rudaea. The sequence continues at coordinate 25,656 of NZ_DATBQK010000049.1, read as the reverse complement.
GCGCATTGCGATGCGCCGTTTCGTGCCGACCGAATATGTCGGCGACACGCGCACGATCGCCGGCGGTCTGCCACCGGGTGCGACCACCGCCCTGGTGTTCGAAGTCGCCGACCCGGGCAAGAACGCGGTGGCGTTCGAATTCAAATTCCTCTGAGCGTTGGACAACGCCTACGCCTGCATCACAGTCACGCGCTGATCGGCAGTTTTCGTGCCAAGCGTCGATGCCGCGCGTGCAATTTCCGCCGGCGTGCGTTGCATTGTCGAATCATGCAAAAAAAATACTTATCAAGCGCGGCGCGCAGCGCTAGACTACAAGGCCGCTTTGTCGTTGCCAGAGCCGCGGGCTCACAGGGAAGCAATATCCAAGGGGTCGTCCGCATCATGAACGCCGCACTCGCCGCGCGCGCCATCGAATCATCCGAATCTGCCATGCAGCCCGCGGTGCGCGAGTGCGTCGCGCGGGCGGTACGCCGCTATCTGCACGACATGAACGGCGAGACGCCAGAAGGCCTGTACGATCTGGTGCTGCAGGAAGTCGAAGCGCCGCTGTTGCGCGAAGTGCTGCACTGGGCGGGCGGCAACCAGAGCAAGGCCGCAGTCGCGCTCGGCATCAATCGAGCGACCTTGCGCAAGAAGCTCGCCGCGCATCCGCAGCTTTGCGATCATCCCTGATCGCGAGAGTCAAAAAGCGGCCGTCCTTGGCCGCACTTCTCAATTTTTTGCAAGCGACGCCTCACTTCGCACCAAGCCGATATAATTCCGGCCTGCATCCGCGGGAATTTCCATGTCCGATCCATCCCTCGTACCGATCCGGCGCGCGCTGCTCAGCGTCTCCGACAAGACCGGTTTGATCGAGCTGGCGCGCGCCTTGCGCGCGCGCGGCGCCGAGCTGATTTCCACCGGCGGCACGGCGAAGGCGTTGCGCGACGCGGGTCTCGATGTGACCGAGGTGAGCCAGATCACCGGCTTTCCGGAAATCATGGACGGCCGCGTCAAGACTTTGCATCCGAAAATCCACGGCGGCCTGCTCGGCCGCGCGGGCGTCGATGCAGCGGTGATGGCCCAACATGACATCGCGCCGATCGATCTACTGGTGATCAATCTGTATCCGTTTGAGAAAGTCATCGCGGATGCGCGGCATACGTTGAGCGAAGCGATCGAGAATATCGATATCGGCGGCCCGGCGATGCTGCGTTCGGCGGCAAAGAATTATGCGCGCGTCGCGGTGCTGACCGATCCGGCGCAATACGCAGCCGCACTCGCCGAGTTTGAAGCGCATGCAGGCGCCTTGTCGGCGGCAACGCGTTTCGCGCTGGCCGTCGCCGCGTTCAATCGCGTCGCGCAATACGCTGCATGTATCAGCAATTATCTGTCGTCCGTCCAGGCCGACGGCACCCACGCCGCGTTCCCCGCGCAGCAGAACAGCAACTTCATCAAGGTGATGGATCTACGCTACGGCGAAAACCCGCATCAGCAGGCCGCGTTCTATCGCGACCTGTGGCCCGTGCCGGGTACGCTGGCGACATTCACGCAATTGCAGGGCAAGGAACTGTCGTACAACAATCTTGCCGATGCCGACGCCGCCTGGGAATGCGTGCGCCAGTTCGGCGACAGCGCGGCCTGCGTAATCGTCAAACACGCCAATCCCTGCGGCGTGGCGGTCGCCGCCGATATCCACGCGGCTTACGAGGCCGCTTACGCGACCGACCCGACATCGGCCTTCGGCGGCATCATCGCCTTCAACCGGGCGCTCGATGCGACCACAGCAAAAAGCATACTCGAACGCCAGTTCGTCGAAGTGCTGATCGCGCCGGACTTCGCCGGCGATGCGCTTGCGGCGTGCGCGAAAAAAGCGAACGTGCGCGTGCTGAAAATTCCGCATGGCGATGGGCGCAACAATATCGATGTCAAGCGCGTCGGCTCGGGCCTGCTGATGCAAACCGCCGATATGCGCGAGGTGACGCGTGAGGAATTGAAGGTTGTCAGCAAGCGCGAGCCGGGCGGCGCCGAACTCGACGACCTGCTGTTCGCCTGGCGCGTGGCCAAGTTCGTCAAATCCAATGCGATCGTTTACGCGAAGGATAAGCGCACGCTCGGCATCGGTGCCGGTCAGATGAGCCGTGTGATCAGCGCGCGGATCGCCGCGCTCAAAGCCGAGGAGGCAAAACTCGTCGTGCGCGACAGCGTGATGGCGTCGGATGCGTTTTTCCCGTTCCGCGACGGTATCGATGCGGCCGTCGCGGTGGGCATTCGCGCGGTGATCCAGCCGGGTGGTTCGATGCGCGACAGCGAGGTGATAGCGGCTGCGGACGAGCATGATATCGCGATGGTGTTTACCGGCATCCGGCATTTTCGTCATTGAGGTATGAAGATCAGGGCTGAGGGCCCAGGGCTGAGGGCTGAAGATCAAGAGCGATGCTGTGACAGCGTCGCCGCTCTTTCTCTCAGCCCTCAGCCCTCAGCCCTGTTGCCCAAGGCGCGACATCCATGAAAATCCTGGTTATCGGTTCAGGCGGTCGCGAGCACGCACTCGCCTGGAAGCTCAAGCAGTCGCCGCGCGTCAGCGAGGTGATTGTTGCGTCGGGCAACGCGGGTACGGCGCTGGAACTTGGCGTGCGCAATGCCACGGTCGCCGCGACCGACATCGACGGCCTGCTGAATCTGGCAAAAGTGGAAAATGTTGCATTGACCGTGGTCGGTCCGGAGGCGCCGCTGGTCGCGGGACTGGTCGACTGCTTTGCCGCAGCGGGATTGCGCTGCTTCGGGCCAAGCGCCAAGGCGGCGCAGCTGGAAGGCTCGAAGGCGTTCGCCAAGGCGTTTCTCGCCCGCCACCGCATTCCGACCGCGCACTACGCGGTGTTCACCGAACTCGAACCCGCGTTGGCGCATGTGCGCGCGCATGCGGCAGGCAATGCGGACCAACGCATCGTGATCAAGGCCGATGGCTTGGCCGCCGGCAAGGGCGTCGTCGTCGCCACGACGCTGGCCGAGGCGGAGCAGGCGCTGCACGCGATGCTCGGTGCGCAATCGCTGGGCGCGGCCGGCGCACGCGTCGTGATCGAGGAATTTCTCGACGGCGAGGAAGCCAGCTACATCGTGATCGCCGACGGCAGGCAGGCGCTGCCGATGGCCACGAGTCAGGATCACAAGCGCGTCGGCGACGGCGACACCGGTCCGAACACCGGCGGCATGGGCGCGTACTCGCCCGCGCCCGTGGTCACGCCCGCCGTCGAGCGGCGCATTCTCGCCGAGGTGATCGAACCGACGCTGGCCGGCATGGTCGCCGACGGCATGCCGTTCACCGGCTTTCTGTATGCCGGCCTGATGATCGATCGCGACGGCGCGCCCAAGGTGATTGAGTTCAACGTGCGCTTCGGCGATCCGGAAACGCAGCCGATCCTGTTGCGCCTCGAATCGGACCTGGTCGAATTGATCGAGGCCGCACTCGACGGCAAGCTGGACACGATGCGCACGCGCTGGGATGCGCGCCCGGCGATCGGCGTCGTGCTCGCCGCACACGGCTATCCGGGCACGGTGCGCAGCGGCGATGCGATCGACGGCCACGCGACGGATTTCGGCACAGACGTAAAGACCTTCCATTCCGGTACAAAAATAGAGAATGGGAAAACCATAACGTCCGGCGGACGCGTGTTGACGGTCTGTGCGCGCGGCGACGATCTGCAGGCGGCGCGGCGGCGTGCCTATGCGGCGGCGGAACGGATTCGTTTCGACGGCATGTTCTATCGCAGCGATATCGGGTTTCGAGGGCTGAGGGGCTAAAGCTGAGGCTGGAGCCGCGTGCTTCTCAACACCGCTTGACCAGAATCAGCACATTGCGCCCATCGACGTATTCGTAACGGAATTCGTCGAGCAACGTGCGTACAAGCTTGATGCCGAGACCACCGATGCGCGAGCCCGCGATTGTCGCTCCGACCGCCGGCGCACGCCAAGTCGTCGGGTCGAACTCGACGGCGAGGTAGCTGACCCTGGCCTGGACCGCGCGCATGTCGTAGCGCAGCTCGACCTCGATCGGCCCCGCAGCCTGCTCGGCATGCATGACGACGTTGGTCATCAGTTCGTCGAGCGCGACCAGCATGTCGTGCACGACCTTCTCCGGCATTTCAGTCTGCAGTCTGCGCTGCACTTCGTCGTTGAAGCGGCCGATCGCGCTGCGCTCGCGCTCGACGCGCAACTGCCAGACCGTTGCCGGCCGGCGCCACCAGAATCGCCATCGGTCAATGAGGCTCCCCATTGGGGGAATGGTGGCCAAAACACCGCCGCTTGGCAACGCCGGTGGCGAGCGCCGGGATTGCCCGCGCCAGCAGCCGCCGGCGCCCGACGCGTCAGGACTTCGGCGCTGGCGCGGGTACGGCGGCCGCCGGCGCAGCCCGCGCGGGGCTCAGCAATGGCGCGGTGAAATACGCATGCTGTGCCGGCCAGGGTCGATCCGGCACCTGCTTCTTGTCGAAGAACTGCTGGTTCGTCGTCTTGTACAGCGCCGCGGAGGCCATGTCGCCGGCGCGCACCGCGTCGAAGATCGCCTCGGCCTGGTACTCCTGCGCTTCCTTGAATTTGCCGTGCGCGGCCATGGCCAGCGCCAGCGCCGAGGAATTGCCCGCCCCGGAGGACTGCTTGTACAGCACCTGCCCATAGTCCAGCGCAACGTCGCGTTCCTGCGGGCTCGCCGCCGGGCAGGTGCTGGCCAGACGCACGAAGATCTGCATCAGATCGCCATCCTTCGCGCGCCTGGTGAGCGCGCCATTGATCGACTGCAGCGCATCCGCGCATTTGCCCTGCGCGACCTGCGCCGCGACCAGGTGCGCATAGGCAATCGCGTTGTCCGGCTGCAGTACGGTGAACTGACGGTATTGCTCGACTGCTTGCGCGTAGTGGCTGCGCCGCATCTCGGCGTTGCCGAGCAATAGATACGAATCGGCGTACTTCGCATCCAGACGCTGCGCGCGCCGGTAGGCGTCGTAGGCTTTTGCGTCGTCGCCCATGTGCTCGGCGACGATGCCGCTGGAAATATTCACGATCGCACTGTCCGGCTTGGCCTTCAACGCGGTTTCGATTTCCGACTGCGCGATCACGATATTGCCCATCGACGCCTCGATGCGTGCGCTGAGCGCAAGCGCATCGGCATCCTTGGGATTGGCTTTGAGAATGTCCGCGAGTTTCTCCCGCGCCGCGCCGATCCGCCCCTGACGCGCGAGCGTCTGCGCCTGCTCGATCGGCGTGCCGCTGACCTGCGGCGGCGCAACCGCGTACAGACCCGTGACCAGCGGGTCGTCCAGCGTCACCGTGACATCGCCGGCTTTAGCACGCGCTTCGTCGGCGGCCTTGGTGTTGCCTTGTCCGGCATAGGCGTCGGCGAGGTGCTTGTAGAGCTCGTTCGCTTTCGGGTCCAGCTTCAACGCGCTATTGAGGCTGTCGACCGCGTCGGCATAGCGCTTCTGGCGCAGCGCGAGCTGACCCAGCATCGCAAACGCCACGGGTTGTTGCGCATGCTCGCGTGCGGTGTCTTCGAGCAGCTTGCGTGCGCCGGCGACATCGCCCAGATCGATCAGCGTGTTGGCCAGGCGGTAACGGATCGGCAAGTATACTTTGTCGCGATCCAGCGCCGCCTGGAAATCCGCGCGCGCCTCGTCGTTGCGCTTGAGCTCGCGCGCAATCACGCCACGCAGATAGAACCAGCGTCCGTCGTTCGGACTGACTTGCGAGGCATCGTAGAGCGCAACCGCGGCCGCCTCGCTGAAACCATTGCGCACATACAGCGCGCCGAGGTCGGCATAGATGCGTGCGAGTGGCGGTCCGACGATGCCAGCCCTGAGCTTTTCGAACTCGGCACGCTCCGTGGCTAGCTGCTTGGCCGCGTCGGGTGCGAGTTTTGAAGTATCCGGCGTCGGCACGGTTTGCAGCAGGCTGTCGGCGTGCGCATCGAACACCACGGCCAGTGCCAAGAGGCCAAACAGAGGTGCGGAAAAAGACTTGAATATCTTGCGAGTCGACATGAAAAGGTTCCGATGGCGCCGCGCAAATCGCGCCGGCGATGAGTGTAGGGTCGATGTGGGCGGCATGACGCGACGCGGGAATCACGCATTTTAGCAGGCTGCCGCGCCAACGTTCGCATAGCCTGCCTGACCGGGGCTGAACGATTGGTTCGGTGTTTTGCTACGCTGCGCGCAACAATCAGGACTGGCAACGACAATGCCCGAGCAAACTGCGTCGAATCCGACCGCTGGCGAGCACAGCCAGTTCCGCTTGCTGAGCGAGCGCCGCTTCCTGCCGTTTTTCCTCACCCAGGCGCTCGGCGCGTTCAACGACAACGTGTTCCGCAACGCGACCCTGCTCCTGATCGGTTTCCAGATGGGCCTGAGCACCGAGCAGATCACCACGTATTCCAATATCGCGCCGGCACTGTTCATCCTGCCGTTTTTCCTGTTCTCGGCTTCGGCCGGGCAGATCGCGGAAAAGTTCGAGAAGACGCGCGTGATCCGCTTCGTCAAATTGTTCGAGATCGCAGCCATGTCGATCGCCGCGTGGGGCTTCATCACGCGCAGTGCCGCCATTCTGCTCAGCGTGCTGTTCCTGATGGGCCTGCATTCGACCCTGTTTGGACCGATCAAGTATGCGATCCTGCCGCAGGCGCTGAAGGACAAGGAACTCGTCGGCGGCAACGCCCTCGTCGAAACCGGCACCTCGCTCGCGATCCTGATCGGCATGATGCTCGGCGGTACGCTGATCGCCGCGGCCGGGCCGAATGGACCGCTGTACGCATCGATCGCCGTCATCGCGATCGCCGTGACCGGTTACGTCGTCTGCCGCGCGATTCCGCCCGCGCCTGCGACCGCGCCCGAGTTGCGCTTCAACTGGAATTTCCTGACCGAGACCTGGCGCGCGGTCGGTTTCGTCAGGCAGGACCGCACCGTGTTCAACGCGGTACTCGGCATTTCCTGGTTCTGGTTTTTCGGCCTCGTCTTCACCGCGCAGTTGCCCAACTACACCACGCTGTATCTGGGCGGCACGGAAGGCGTGTCGATACTCGTGCTCACCCTGTTCTCGGTCGGCACCGGCATCGGTTCGCTGCTGTGCGAGCGCCTGTCCGGACACAAGGTCGAAATCGGTCTGGTGCCGTTCGGTTCGATCGGCCTCACTGCGTTCGGCATCGATCTGTATTTCGCGCGACCGGACCTTGCCCATGTCACCGGCCTCGGCCCGCTCGCCTTTCTCGCCGCGCCGGGCAACTGGCGCGTCGCGCTCGACCTCGCCCTGATCGGCCTGTTCGCGGGTTTCTATATCGTGCCGTTGTTCGCGCTGGTGCAGAGCCGCGCCGAACGCAGCCAGCTCTCGCGCATCATCGCCGGCAACAATATCTTGAATGCGCTGTTCATGGTGGTCGCCTCGATCGTCTCGGGCCTGCTGCTGAACGCAGCGCATTTCAGCATTCCGGCGCTGCTGCTCGCGACCGCGCTGATGAACGCGGTCGTCGCGGTATACATCTACACTCTGGTGCCGGAATTCCTGCTGCGCTTCGTCGACTGGATCCTGATCAACGCGCTTTACCGCATCCACAGGCACGGCTTGGAAAACATTCCCGAGAAAGGCGCGGCCTTGCTGGTGTGCAATCACGTCAGCTTCATGGATCCGCTGATCATTCTCGGCAACGTGCGCCGGCCGGTGCGCTTCGTCATGTACTACAAGATCTTCAACACGCCGTTGCGTCCGCTGTTCCGCGCAGCCAAGGCGATCCCGATCGCCGGTGCGAAGGAGGATCCGGCCCTGTTGCAGCGCGCGTTCGACGAGGTCGACAAGGAGCTCGCCGCGGGCCATCTCGTGTGCATCTTCCCCGAAGGTGGCATCACGCGCGACGGCACGCTGCAGCCGTTTCGCCCCGGCATCGAACGCATCCTCGCCGCGCGCCCGGTGCCGGTGGTTCCGCTGGCGCTGCGCGGACTGTGGGGCAGCATTTTCAGCCGCCGCGATTCGATGCTCGGTCGCTCGCGCCTGCCGCGCCGATTCTGGTCGGCGATCGAACTCGTCGCCGGTGCGCCCGTGCCGCCGGAGCAGGCGACTGCGGCGCTGCTGCAGGAAAAAGTCGCCGCGCTGCGTGGCGACCTTGCATAACCAGCGTCTAGTGTCGCGTTTCATTTGTAGCTTGCCATTGTCACACCTCTCCCGCTGGCGGGAGAGGTCGGCGCGCATAGCGCGCCGGGTGAGGGTGGCGCAACATGGAGCGGTGTGCGCTGCACCTGCGCCACCCTCATCCGCCTTCGGCACCTTCTCCCGCCAGCGGGAGAAGGGAATGAGAGCGTCGCATGTAATGTTATTTGCAGAACGGCACACTAGCCGTCCGATTGCACCTTGACCGCCTGGCCCGAACTCAGGCGTTCCGCGCCGCGCACGACCAGCCGGTCGCCGGCATTGAGCGCGCCGCGGACTTCGACCAGATCGCCATTGCTCGCGCCCGTCGTCACCACCACTTGCTCGGCCTTGTTCTCGGCGGACACGCGCATCACATAGGTGCGATCCGCGCGCAGCACCAGCGCATCGCGCGGCACGGTCAGACCGGCGTCGGCGCGCGTTTCGGGTAGCGCGACTTCGACCGCGCTGCCGACCAGGGCCAGCGCCGGTTCGATCGTCACACGCAACTCGAACTGACGCGCACGCTCGTCGCCGACCGGCACCACGGCGCGCACGCTCGCAGGTTTTTCCTGGCCGGCATAGCGCACATTGACCTGCATGCCGGCGCGGATCTTGTCGGCCATCGCCAGCGGCGCCTGCACACGCGCTTCGATGCGCTCGGTGTCGACCAGATGCACGATGCTCGCGCCCACCTGCAGATATTCGCCGCGCTGCGCGAAGCGCTCGCTGACCACGCCGGCAAATGGCGCGCGCACGTCGGCCTGATCGATATCGTGTTCGATCTGGTGCAACTGCGCGCGGGCGTGCGCCAAGGTCTGCACATTGGTTTCCAGCGTCGCGCGGCCTTCGTCGATCTGCGTCTTGGCGATGCTGTTGCTCGATTCGAGTTTCTGCAAACGCTGCAATTGCGTATCCGACAACGCACGCTGCGCCTCGGCGCGGCGCACGTCGGCGACGATTTCCTCGTGGCGCAGGCGCAGCGCCTGATCGTCGAGCTTGGCGACGCGCTCGCCGGCCTTCACCCGTGTGCCGACTTCGGCGACGAATTCGAGGCGCCCGGCTTCGGCGCTTGCGATCTTCGCATCGTCACGGCTGACTACGCTGCCCGGCACCCAGCGCTGCGGCGCGAGTTTCGACTCGGTCGCCTTGGCGATTTCGACGATTGCGGGCGGCGCGCCCGCGTTCTGCGCCAACGCGCTCGCGTCGAGTACGAGTATACAAATTGCCAATGTACAAAAGCGTTTCATAAGCCACCTTGTTTTGCGCGTCATTCCGGCAGGGACCGCCGGAACGACGTTGATGAGATTGCCCTACGCCGCTTCTTCGGCCTCAACCAACCACGGCCGGCGGCCGCGCGTCGGTGCCACCACGGTTGTTTTCGCTGCGCGTGCGAACGACAGCCGCATCAGGCTGGGCAACAGCAGCAGCGAGAACACCAGGCTGATGACGACACCGCCGACGTTGACCGCGGCCAGGCCGCGATAGATCACGCTGCCCGGACCCGGATTGACCGCCATCGGCAATGCGCCGAGCGCGCCGGTCAAGGTGCTGGCGAGAATCGCGCGCAGGCGCTGGTTGAGCGACATGCGGATCGCGTCGTCGAGACTGGCGCCATTTTCCTGCGCCGTGCGCGTGAGATCGACCAGCAGGATCGCGTGGTTGACCACGACGCCGACCATCATGATGAAGCCGATCATCGACAGCAGATCGAGCGGCTGGAACGCGAACAGACCGAGCACGCGCAGGCCGAGCATGCCGCCGATCAGCGCGAGCGGCACGGTGAGCACGACCACGAGCGCATGGCGCAGCGATTTGAACATCGCCGCCATCAGCAAGCCCAGCACGAGCAGCGCGAGCAGGAAATTCTTGCCGATCGTGCCGACGATCTGGTCGAGGCGATCGGCGCTGCCGGCCAGACGAATCGTGCCATCGGGCAACTGCCGGCGCAGTTCGGGCACCACTTGTTTTTCGATCGTCTGCAACGCGTCCTCGAGCGCGAGCGTCGCCGGCGGATCCATGGTCAGGGTCACCGTGCGGCGGTGATCGAGGCGACGGATCTGGGTCGGGCCCAGTGCGGTTTCGAACTTGACCAGGTCGCCGATCGGCATGACCTTGCCACTTGGCGTGACCACCGGGGTCTGTGCAATTTCCTCAGGTGTCGTGCCCGCGCTCGTGCGCAGGATCACCGGCACACGCTGCTCGCCATCGAAGTATTCGCCCAGCCAGGAGCCGTCGCCGAGCGTGCGCACGATGTCGCCCAGAGTTGCGCGATCCCAGCCGGCTTCGGCAATGCGCCGATCATCGGGCACGGCGTGCAGTTCGAGCTGCGCAGCATCGGTCGCCGGAAACGCCTGCACATTCGCGCCGGGGAATTTCGCTTCGAGCAACTGGCGACCGGCTTCGGCGACTTTGTACAACTTTGCACTGTCGTCGCCCTGCAGATGGATCGACACCGAGCGCGCCGAACCGCCGAAGCCGCCGAACAGGTTGCCTTCCTCGGTGAACACGCGCGTGTCGGGAAAGCCGACAGTGATCTCGTCGCGCACGATGCGCTCCAAGTCTCCAATGCGCGCCTCGTCGACCACGCGCGCGCCGATCGTGCCACCACCCGGCCACAGCAGCACATACCAGTTCTTCAGCTGCGGCTGCTTCTTGCCGTCCATGTACGGCTTCATGCGCGCGAGGATAAGTGGAACCATCTCGCGATCGACCACATCCGGCGCCATGCCAGGCGGGAAATTGAAATAGGCGTCGATGGCCGCGCGCTTGACCGGCGGCAGATAGTCGAGACGTGGCTTGAAGGCGAAGGTCGCGATCATCGGCAGCACGAGCAAGGCCATGATCCAGCCCAGTTGCTTGGGCCGCGTGTCGGTCCACGCCATGATGCGATCGGTCAGCGCCGGCCAGCCGTCGCCGTAGCCGGATTTCAGCTTCTTCGCCTTGAGCCAGCCCGAAGCCGCGGGCAGAACCGTGATCGCGACCACCACGGAAATCGCCACCGCAATCGAAATCGTCAGCGCGAGATCGGCGAAAATCTGACCCTCGACATCGCGCAGGAATACCACCGGCAGGAATACCGCGACCGTCGTAATGGTCGAAGCGATCAGCGCGCCGACCACTTGGTGCGTGCCTTTGAGCGCCGCCTCGCGCGGCGTCATGCCGCCTTCCTTGAGACGCAGGATATTGCCCGAGACCACGATCGCGCCCTCGACCACCATGCCGACCGCGAAGGCGAGACCGGCGAGCGAAATCACGTTGAGGCTGTGGCCGGTCACGTGCAGCGCGGTGAAGGTCGCCAGCAGACAGATCGGGATCGCGCTGGCGATCAGGATCGTCGCGCGCCAGTCACGCATGAACCACCACACGCACAACAGAGAGAGCAGTGCGCCGATGATCAGGTTTTCGCTGAGCAGACTTACCGCGCGATTGATGAACAGCGACGAGTCGAACGACTGCTCGATGCCGAGGCCTTTCGCCTTGAGCATGCCGTCGCGCATCTCGGCGATGACTTTCTTCACGCCGTTGAGGGTTTCCAGCACATTCGCACCGCTGGCGCGATGCACGTCCAGGCCGATCGCCGGATTGCCGTTCTGGTAGGCGAAGAACTGGCGCTGTGGCGGGCGCACCTCGATCGTCGCCAGATCGCCCAGACGGATCGGTTTGCCGTCGCGCCAGGACAGCACCAGAGCGCCGAGGTCCTCGGGCTTGTAGCGGCCGGTGAAGCGCAGTTCGTATTGCTGGCGGCCGACCTCGATCTGTCCGCCGGAAATATCCGCCGCGCTGGCAGCGCGCGCGGAAATGTCGGGAATCGATATGCCAAGCGCAGCGGCCTTGGCCATGTCCACGGTGATGCGCACTTCATCGGGCGGCCCGGCGTTGACGATGACTTGCGACACGCCCGGTACCGCTTCGATGCGCGGCTTGACCGTGTTTTCGATGAAATGCCGGTACTGATCCACCGGCCCGGGCGTGCCGGGCAACAGCTGCACGAAGAACCAGCTCAGGCTCTCGTTCGCCCCACCGCCGCCGTTGCCGCCGACCTGCACGACCGGGCGGTCGGCGTCCTTGGGAATCGAGCGCACGCGATTGATCCGCCCGATCACCTCGACCAGCGCGTTCTTCATGTCGGTGCCGATCGCGAAGGTCAGGTTGATATTGCTGCCGCCGGAGCCCGCATTGCCGTCGAGTTCCTCCAAGCCGGGCAGGCCCTGCAACACCTGTTCCTGCGGCTCGAGCAACTCGGATTCGACTTCCTCGGGCGAAGCCGCACGCCAGTTGGTCTGGATCGAGATCTGCGGTCGGTCGATATCCGGGAACAACTGCAGCGGCAGCTCGCGCAGACTCAGGAAGCCGAACACCGCGACCAGCACCACGACCATGCCCACCGCGATGGGATTCTTGAGCGAGGCCTCGATGATTTTCATGCGTGGGACTCCCGGGACGTGCGCGGAAGATTGATCCGCACGTCGGGGGATTGGATGTGGCACAAGTCATTAAGGTTGCGTCGCTTGCGACGAAACGTTGCTTTCGTGCGATGAGTTGTGACTTTCGGAAACTTTCTTTCGCCTGCGCGAGCTTTGCTCAGCTTGTCATCCCGCGTGCAGCGGGCGTAGCCCTCCCCTTCAAGGGGAGGGTTGGGTGGGGATGGTGTTGCGCGTCCTCTGTTCGTCATTCCCGCGCAGGCGGGAATCCAGTTCTTTCTTTTTCTTTTTCTTGAAGAACAAAGCTTTCACTCGCCTGCGGCGAGCGAGTTACTTTTGCCATTGCGCAAAAGTAACCAAAAGGCTAGGCGCCCGACGCGGTGTTGTGCTGCGCGTCAGCGCAGCACAATGCCCTGCGCTTCTCGGCTGCGGCGGGGTTCGCTTGATATACGTCCGTGTACATTCGCTCACGCGCGCGCCTCGTGCGCGCGCCCCTGCGGGCAACTCCGCCGCAACCTGCGATGCTCGGCACCGCGAAGGCCGCCGCTTTTTCCACGAATCCGTCCATCCATGGACTACGCTTCGAAAACTTGGGTAGGGCGGGAGAAGCGCAGCGAATCCCGCCGATCGAGCAGGTGCCGCATCTTGCCGTTGCTGGCAGGCCCTTTCCTGTGCTTGCTACTCCATCCACCTCGTGGGATGCTTTCGCCGATGTCCCGCCCGTAAAGAAACGTCGCAAGACTAGGCCGAGGGATAGGCTGCGTAATGGCGAAATACGGATGATTTTTGTAGGAATTTGTCGCTATCGAAAAGCCGCCGCCCCGATCTAGGCTGCGGAACTAGACGGCGTTCTTCAACCCAATAGTAGTTAGCCGTCAAAGGCACAAGCATGGATCTCGTCGCAAAGTTCAAGCAATCACTCACCGCACAACTAGCGCCCCATGGTGTGGCGTTGTCTATATGGCGCGGTGGTACGCGCAGCTCCAACCACCTTCTTGAGCTTGCAACAAGTCCAACGTCTACCGTCTTATACGTAAAGTACAGCGCAAAAGTACCCGGCTTCTGGGGCCTGACGGCAAATCAGCTCGACCACATCGTGTCTGCCAATGTCCGCTGGTTCTGCGTTTTTCTTCATCAAAGCTCTTCGTCTGGATATGTGCTTCCAGGTATTCAAGTTCAGGCGTGCATAAATGATGGCTCATTCGAGCTTGCGGAAGCCGGCGACTACAAAGTTCATGAACAATCCGATTTTTCGGCGTCACAGCATTTCGACAACATTGAAGCCGTCACTTCGCGGATTCTACGAGGCGGCTAACAAGTCGCTCAAGGCGGACAGCTTCGCCGCCGCTTAACTCCAGCGTTAGGCCCCGCAAGATTAACCAGCGAACAGAGCGAAAGTGTGAACGTTATGAGAAGCATCGCAATCATTGTTGCATTGGTAGCAATCTCCGGCTGCGCGACGCAGGCCAAGTTCCAAGCGAAGATGGATCGCTTCGTCGGTCAACCAGAGGCTGCAGTCGTTGGAACTTACGGCCCGCCCCAGAACAGCTACATTTTGAATGACGGTACTAAAGTCTTGCAATACACGCGTGGCGGCACCATGGTTATCCCAGGGGCAACAACATATCAACCGGTCACAACGAACACTGCAGGCAACGTGACGCTCAATCAAGGTATGCGCACAACAACAGGCACATATAACCAGACCTCCACAACTTACCTTCGGCAGCAGGGACCGGCCATCCCCATCAATTTGTCTTGCACGGTGAATTTTACAGTGGACAAAGAAGGCGTCGTACGCCGCTGGAGCGCAGAGGGCAATCACTGCGTGTCCAAGGGCTGAGAAATTGGAATCAAACGGGTCAGACTCGATTGATCTGTCTTGCGAATACGAATAGAACATTGTATAAATTGTTGCAATCTACCCTAGCTCGGCCTCTTGCAGAGCTTAGGTCTGTGAGCACCCTTGCGAGCACGCACGGACCGATCGACTAAGCAAACACGCGCTCACGCAGCCATTTCGTGGCGATCCATTTTTCGCCGGCGAGTACGGGCGCGCCGCCGTGCAGGGTCTGCGTCGACGGGTCCGGGCGCGCGTAGCTGAAGAATACGGCGTTGCCCTGCTGCGGCATCACGTCGACGCCGACATCGGGAAAGATGGTTGCGCCGCCACGCTCGGGCGTGTTCAGATAGATGATCAGGCTGGCGACGCGGTGGCCGCCGTGTTTGAGCACCGCAGGCGTGCCGGCATCGTCCAGATCGAAATAGTCGTAGTGCGGCACGTATTCGGCGCCGGGTTCGTAATGCAGGATCTGCAGGCCTTCGCCGTTTTCCGCGGGCCAGTTGAGCAGTTTCGCGATGCGTTGTTCGACGCGCGCAATCAGTTCGCTTTCGCCGCGCTGGAAGAACATGCCGCGGCTGGTGCGCGCCGGATCGATCTGCACGCCGCCGGTTTTGCGGTCCAGGGTTTCAGAACGCTTGATGCGGTCGCCCGCTTGCTCGATCAGGTCCGCGCATTCGGCCGCGTCGAGCAGATCGCCGAACACCACGAGGCGCGGCTTGCGCATGGCTGCGAGCACGCGCACCTGGCGATCGCCCGCATCGACGAACAGCGGCGAGTTGAGCAGATTCGGCTCGGGTACCGGCTTGTCGGACAGCGGCATCGCCGGTTGCGGCTTGGCCCCTGCTCCGGTCTTCGCGCTATAGCTGAGCGCGAGCTTGAGCGCTTCGATCGCGGTCTTGCGTTGCCAGCCGGCCGCGATCAGCTCGGCGATCAATTCTTCCGCGCCGGCGCCGGCCAGCGTGCGGTTGACGATCCACTGGCGTGCTTCGGCGCTGAGTACGAATGGCGGCATGTCGCTTACCCGTTATTGGAATCGTTGCGTTACGCGCGCGCTCAGCGCGAGTGGAATGTGCGATGGCGATGGATCGACATCAACACGCCGAAGCCGGCGAGCAGGGACACCACCGACGTGCCGCCGTAGCTGACCAGCGGCAACGGTACGCCGACCACGGGCAGGATGCCGGAAATCATGCCGCCGTTCACCATCACGTAGACGAAGAAGGACATGCTGATCGAACCGGCAAGCAGGCGCGAATAGGTGTCGCGCGCGTTTGCCGCGATCCACAATCCGCGTCCGACGATAAAAATATACAACGCGATCAGTGCGATCACGCCGATCAGGCCCCACTCCTCGGAGAACACGGCGAAGATGAAATCGGTCGTGTGCTCGGGCAGGAACTGCAGACTGGATTGGGTGCCGTGATGCCAGCCCTTGCCGAACACGCCGCCGGAGCCGACCGCGATTTCGGACTGGATGATATGCCAGCCATTGCCGAGCGGATCGGATTCCGGATCGAGGAACATGCGCAGGCGATTCTTCTGGTATTCGTGCATGAAATGCCAGGCCAGCGGCGCCACTCCCGCGGCCGCGCCGAGCACGAGCCCGATGCGCCACCAGGCCATGCCGGCGAGGAAGATCGCAAACACGCCGCTGGCGACGACCAGCAGCGCGGTGCCGAGATCGGGCTGCCTGGCGATCAGCCAGGCCGGCAGCGCAATCAGCATGCCGACGATCGCGAGCGAGGCGAAGCGCGGCGGCAGCTCGCGCCGGCTCAGCGCCCACGCGACCATCATCGGCAAGGTCAGCTTGACCAGTTCGGACGGCTGGAAGCGCAGTACTTTTAGATCGAGCCAGCGATGCGCGCCGCGGCCTTCGCCGAGTACGGCGACGACGAGCAGCAGGGCGACGCTGCCGGCGTACAGCCACGGCGTCCACTTGCGCAACGCCTGCGGCGGCACGCGCGCAATCAGCAGCATCAGCACCGCACCGAGAACGAAGCGCGCGCCCTGATTGACAACGGTGTGCGTGTCCAGATCGCTCGCGCTGTACAGCGTGGTAAGTCCGATCGCGGCGAGCAGCACAAGGCCGCAGGCCAGCGGCAGGTCGACGCTCGGCCGGCGCAGTAGCGAGAACAACAGCGAGCGAGCGCGCAAGGTGAGGGTTTCGCTCACGGCTTGGCGCCTGCGACGCGGCGCGCATCGTCGTCGAACGCGAGCCAGGCATCGAGAATCTTGCGCGCGATCGGTGCGGCATCGCTCGCGCCACTGTGCCCGGCCTCGAGCGCAACCACGACCGCGACGCGCGCATTGTCGGCCGGCGTGAAGCATTCGAACAAGACCTGGTGGCGCTCGGCCGACGAGGTCGCAATGCTGGTCCAGGTCTCGTCGGTGCGCGAGTAGCGCTCCGCGGTGCCGGTCTTGCCCGCGATCACATACGGAAAACCGTCGCCAAGTCCATGTGCGGTGCCGTTGGGAGAATTAACGACGCCGACCATGCCTTGTTCGACGGTAGGCCATGTAACCGGATTGTGGAAGATGCTGCCGCGCGACAGCGGTGCGGGTGCGGGTTCTGGCGGCGTGTTGAGTCCCGCCTGCACCGCGCGCAACAAATGCGGCGGCAGGCGTTCGCCCTTGGACGCAATCGTCGACAAGGCCGTGACGAGCTGGATCGGCGTGACCACCCAGGCGCCTTGGCCGATGCCTGCGATCACGGTTTCGCCGGGATACCAGGTCTGGTTCTGCGTCGCGCGTTTCCATGCGCGCGAGGGCAGCACGCCGACGCCTTCGCCGGCGAGGTCGATGCCGGTCTTCTCGCCGAAACCGAAGCGGCCGAGAAAATCGCTGAAGCGATCGATGCCCATTTCGAGAGCGAGCGTATAAAAATAGGTGTTGACCGATTCGGTGATCGCGGTGGCCATGTCGACGCGGCCGGCCGGAAAATCGTCGCGATAGCCGCGCGCCTGACCCGGTATATGAAACTCTCCGGTCGAGATCACGGTATCCGACGGCTTGCGCAGACCGAGTTCGAGCCCGGCGACCGCGACATAGGGTTTCATCGTCGAACCCGGCAGGAAGCTGCCGGCGATCGCGCGATTGAGCAGGGGTTTGGCCGGATCGCTCATCAGGCGCGAGTAGTCGATCTGGCTGATACCGTTGACGAACAGATTGCCGTCGAAACTCGGCACGCTGACCATCGCCAGCACTTCGCCATTGCGCGGATCGATCGCGACCGCCGCGCCGGAACGGCCGTTGAACGCGTCCTCGGCCACACGCTGCAGACGCGCATCGATCGACAGATACAGATTCTTGCCCGGCGTCGGCGCGACGCGTTCGATCTGGCGCTGCACGCGCTTGTCCGCGTTGACCTCGACTTTTTCGTAGCCGGGCATGCCGTGCAGTTCGTCCTCGTAATAGCGCTCGATGCCGGTCTTGCCGATATGCGTGGTGCCGACATACAGGTCCGCATCGAGGCGCGCCGCTTCATTGACGTCGATGCGGCTGACATAGCCGACCACAGGCGTGAACGCCGCGCCCAGCGGGTAGGTACGCGAAAGATAGGGCACCACGTCCACCGCCGGGAAGCGCCAGCGGTCGACGGAAAAGCGTGCGATCTCGTCTTCGCTGAGCTTCAGCCGCAGCGGCACGCTGTCGAACGGTTTCTTGTTGCGCCGCGCGCTGTTGAAACGCGCAATGTCGTCGTCGCTGATCGCGATCACTGAGCCCAGATCGGCGAGCATCGCGTTCATGTCCTTGACCTGCTCGGGCACGACTTCCAAGCGGAACGCCGCTGCATTGTCGGCGAGCAGCACGCCGTTGCGGTCGTAAATCAGGCCGCGGCTCGGCGCGATGCCGCGCACGGAAATGCGGTTGGCATCCGAGCGCGCGGCGAAATCCTTGTCGTGCAGCACCTGCAGAAACACGAAGCGCGCCACGAGCAGGCCGAGGCAGGCGACGATGCCGAGGAAACCGATCAGCGCGCGTCGGCTGAACAGACCGGCTTCATGACGGGCATCCTTGATGCGCGCTGACGGGATCGGCGTGTTCATCGCGCGAAGGTCAGCCTTCGTGCGTGCGCAGGCGTGCGCGCACGTCGTCGAGCAGCAGGAACAACCACGGCCACACGACCATGCCGGCCACCGGCGCGAGCCAGAATTCGGGGGCAGGCAGCGGATCGCCGGCGAATGTGTGCACCATCAGATAGACGATGCGGTCGTTGAGCAGCAGCGCGAACACGGCGAGCGTCTGCTGCCACATCGGAAAGAAGCGCAGGCGCGAGCGAAAGCGCAGCACGATGAAACAAAGTATACAAAGGCGCAAGGCCTGCTCGCCGAGCAATTCGCCGCCGATCAGATCGCCGCCGACGCCGAGCAGGAAGACGAAGCCAAGCGGCATGCGCTCGGGCAGTTCGAGCGCCCAGTAGATCAGCACGAGCGCGAGCCAGAACGGCTTGAACGGCAGCAAGGCGGCCGGCAGCGGCAGCAACTGCGCCAGATAGCAGGCCGCGATGCTGCCCCAGAACAACCCGCCGATCACGCGTTCGCGGGTCACGGTTGCACCGGTTTCGGCGCGGGCGGCGTCGGCAGCGGCATCGCCAGCGATTTCGGCGGCCCGATTTCCTCGGCCGGCGCCGGCGGTCCGACCGGATCGACGAGCTCATGCAGCACCAGGACCTCGAAGCTGCGATCGAGCGCGGCATCCGGCGTGGCGGTCGCCGCGGCAAACATGCCGCTCGCATCGTTGGCGATCGAGCGGATCACGCCGACCGGAAAATCCGCGGGGAAGCGTCCACCGAGCCCCGAGGTGACGATGTGGTCACCGACTTTCACGTCGGCGCTGACCGGAATGTTCGGCAGTTCCAGCGTATCCAGCGTGCCGCCGCCATGCGCGATCGTGCGCAGGCCGGTGCGTTCGATCTTGACCGGAATCGCATGCGCCGCGTCGGTGATCAGCATGACGCTGCAGCTGTGCGGGTGCACCTCGATCACCTGCCCCATCACGCCGTGCGCATCGATCACCGCCTGGCCGACCTGCACGTCGTTGGCGCTGCCGACGTCGAGCATGATGCGATCGCGGCGGAATGCACCAAAATCCACATTGATAACTTTTGCCAATTGTACACTCAAGGCCAGGCTGCGCTGCACCGCGAGCAGTTCCTGCAGGCGCTGGTTCTGTTCCTGCAGCGCGTCGTAGCGGCGCAGGCGTGTCTGCGCGAGCATGAGCTGGCGGCTGAGTTCGGCGTTGGTCTCCGACAGTTGGCCGCGATCGGCCATTGCCAGACGCGCGCCGCGCGCGAGTTCGGCCGGCAGCGCGGCGATGCGGTAAACCGGCTCCATGAGTACGCCGGCGCCCTGACGCAGATGGTCGAGATAGTCGCCGCGGCGGTCGGCCACCATCAGCGCGATCGCGCCCGCGAGATACAGCACCAGGCGCAGCGTGCTCGATGCGCCTTCGCCGAACAAGGGGGCGGTGCTGTTGGGAGCGATGGCCACGTGCGTGACGGGGGACCGAAAACGTTGGTGGTCTTATTGTAGGGGCTGAGGGCTGAGGGCTGAGGGCTGAAAGATCAAAAGCGGAAGGGCTGCCGGCTTTTCAGCCCTTGACCCTCAGCCCTCAGCCCTGCTCTTACACTCACTCCGAGGCGAAAAAGTCGCTGCCGTGCTGGTCGACCAGTTCGAGCGCCCTACCGCCGCCGCGCGCGACGCAGGTGAGCGGATCGTCGGCGACGTTCACATGCAGACCGGTTTCGTCGGCGATCAAACGGTCGATATCGCGCAGCAGCGCGCCGCCGCCGGTCAGCACGATGCCGCGTTCGGCCACGTCCGAGCAAAGCTCTGGCGGCGTCTGCTCGAGCGCCGAGCGCACCGCCGCGACGATGCCGGCGAGGGGTTCGTGCAAGGCTTCGAGCACTTCGTTGGAGTTGATCTTGAACATGCGCGGCACGCCTTCGGCCAGATTGCGGCCGGAGACTTCGATTTCCTTGACCTCGGACTGGCGCGAGGCGCAGCCGATCTCCATCTTGATGCGCTCGGCCGTGGATTCGCCGATCAGGGTGCCGTGATTGCGCCGCACGTAATTGATGATCGCCTCGTCGAAACGGTCGCCGCCGATGCGCACCGACTGCGAATAGACGATGCCGTTAAGCGAGATGACCGCCACTTCCGAGGTGCCGCCGCCGATATCGAGCACCATCGAACCGCGCGCCTCGTGCACCGGAATGCCGGCGCCGATCGCCGCGGCCATTGGTTCCTCGATCAGATACACGTCGCGCGCGCCGGCGCTCTCGGCCGATTCCTTGATCGCACGGCGCTCGACCTGGGTCGAACCGCAGGGCACGCAGACGAGCACGCGTGGACTCGGCCGAAACATGCGCGCGCGGTGTACCTTCTTGATGAATTGCTTGAGCATTTCCTCGGTCATGGTGAAGTCGGCGATGACGCCGTCCTTCATCGGCCGGATCGTGACGATATTGCCCGGCGTGCGCCCGAGCATGCGTTTGGCATCGGCGCCGACCGCGGCGACCGAGCGCGGCCCGCCGGGCCCGCGATCCTGACGAATCGCCACCACCGAGGGTTCGTTGAGCACAATGCCCTGGCCGCGCACATAGATCAGTGTGTTGGCGGTGCCAAGGTCAATCGATAGATCGTTGGAAAAAAGTCCGCGTAAACCTTTGAACATTAGGGATTCCGGTACTGCCTGTAGCGAGTGATGCCGCGTCTTGAGGAAAAGCGCGACAGTGTAGTGAGCGCTCCAAGGCGAAGCAAGGAAAAAAGCCGTTAAGCGCGCGGGTTGGGACGCGCAAAACGAACAGCCGATGCCGTCCGCGCCGGCCCTTGCTGCCTGCGCCTGCGCTGCCTGCCCTTTGCTTCAATATGCTATCGTCGCGATTCGAATTCCAGCGTCTTTGCGCATGTCCATCGACAGCACCACCGTGCGCCATATAGCGCGTCTAGCGCGCATTGCGATCAGTGATGACGAGCTCGCGCCCGTCGCGGTCGAACTTGGCCGCGTGCTCGAACTCGCCGACCAGCTCGGCGCGGCGCAGATCGACGGCGTGGCGCCGCTGGCGCATCCGCACGAGCAGGTCCTGAGCTGGCGCGCGGACGCGGTGAGCGAACCCGATCGCGCGGATGCGTTTCTTGCGCTCGCTCCAGAAGCGCGTGGCGGCCTTTACCTCGTCCCGAAAGTCATCGAATAGCCGTGAGCCAGTTCAAAGGAATAGCGTCTCTGGCGCAATCACTGCGTGCGCGCGAAACGTCTGCCGTCGAGCTGGCGCGGCAGGCTCTGATCGCGGCGCAGACACATGCCGATCTGAACGCGCTGATTACCGTCGACGCGGCCGGCGCTTTGGCCGCGGCCGAGCGAGCGGATGTCGCGCTGGCGACCGGCGATGCTTCGCCATTGAGCGGAATTCCCTTTGTACACAAGGATATTTTCTGTACAAATGGGCTGCGTACGACGTGCGCCTCGCGCATGCTGGAAAATTTCGTCCCGCCGTATGACGCCTGCGTCGTCGAAAAACTCGGCGCGGCACGCGCGGTAACGATCGGCAAGTCGAACATGGACGAGTTCGCGATGGGCTCGTCGAACGAGAATTCGCACTTCGGCCCGGTGCGTAATCCCTGGGATCGCACGCGTGTACCGGGTGGTTCGTCCGGCGGTTCGGCCGCCCTGGTCGCGGCCGGTGTCGTGCCGTTCGCGACCGGCACCGACACCGGCGGCTCGATCCGCCAACCGGCTGCGTTCTGTGGCATCACCGGTCTGAAACCCACTTACGGCCGCGTCTCGCGCTGGGGCATGATCGCGTTCGCATCGAGCCTCGACACCGCCAGCGTGCTCGCGCGCAGTGCCGCGGATTGCGCGCTCGTACTCGATGCGATCGCCGGCCACGACGCGCGCGACGCCACCAGCGTCGATCGTCCGCTAGACGACTATATGGGCGCATTGTGCAAACCGCTGGCCGGTCTGCGCATCGGCGTCGCGCGCGAATATTTCGGCGCGGGCATCGATGCGGGTGTGGGCGCGGTAGTGCAGAGCGCACTCAAAGAATATGAAAAACTTGGCGCGATTCTGGTGGATATTTCCCTGCCGAACGCGCATCTGGCGATTCCCGCCTATTATGTGATCGCGCCTGCGGAAGCGTCGAGCAATCTGGCGCGCTTCGACGGCGTGCGCTACGGCCATCGCTGCGCCGAGCCGCGCTCGCTCGAAGATTTATATACGCGCACCCGTGCCGAGGGTTTCGGCGCCGAAGTCAAACGCCGCATCCTGGTCGGTACTTACGCATTATCGGCCGGGTACTTCGATGCGTATTACCTGCGCGCACAGCGCGTGCGTCGCCTGATTGCCAACGATTTCGCCGCAGCGTTCGAGTCGGTGGACCTGATCGCCGGCCCGACCACGCCGACGGTTGCGTTCAAGCTCGGCGAGAAATCCGCCGATCCGCTGGCGATGTACGCGGCCGACGTGAATACCGTTGCGGTGAATCTCGCCGGACTGCCTGCGATCTCCGTGCCTACCGGCCTCAGCGAGGGTCTGCCGGTCGGTCTGCAATTGATAGCACCCGCGTTTGCCGAAGCGCGTCTGCTCAATGCCGCACATCAATTGCAGCAAGTCACCGACTGGCACAACCGCGAACCCGGAGCGCGCTCATGACTTCCGAGTCCCGAGTCCCGAGTCCCGAGTCCCGCAGTTGGCAACCCGTTATCGGCCTGGAAATCCACGCCCAACTGTCGACGCATAGCAAGCTGTTTTCCGGCGCATCCACCGCGTACGGCGCCGAGCCGAACACGCAGGCCGGTGCGGTCGATGTCGCCCTGCCCGGCACCTTGCCCGTGCCCAACCGCGCGGCCCTTGACCGGGCGGTCCGCTTCGGCCTAGCGATCGATGCGAAGATTGCGCGACAAAGTATATTTGCGCGCAAAAATTACTTTTATCCTGATCTGCCCAAAGGCTACCAGATCAGCCAATACGAGTTACCGGTGGTCGGCGAAGGCAAGCTGCCGGTAAGGCTCGACGATGGCCGCGTAATCGAGGTGCGCATCGAGCGCGCACATCTCGAGGAAGACGCGGGCAAATCGCTACACGACGCGTTTCATGCCGCGACCGGAATCGATCTCAACCGCGCCGGCACGCCGCTGCTCGAAATCGTTTCCGCGCCGGTGATGCATTCGGCCGCCGAGGCGGTCGCGTATATGCGCACCGTGCATACGCTGGTGCGCTGGCTCGGCATCTGCGACGGCAATATGCAGGAGGGTTCGTTCCGCTGCGACGCGAACGTGTCGGTGCGCCCGGCGGGCACAAGCAAGCTCGGCACGCGCACCGAGATCAAGAACGTCAACTCGTTCCGTTTTGTCGAAAAAGCGATCGAATACGAGATCGAACGCCAGATTCGCGCGCTGGAAAACGGCGAGCAGATCGTGCAGGAGACGCGGCTGTACGATCCGACGCGCCATCAGACGCGGCCGATGCGCAGCAAGGAATCCGCCGACGACTACCGCTACTTCCCCGACCCCGACCTGCCGCCGCTCGCGGTGACGGCTGCCGATATCGCGGCGGCGAGAGCGACCCTGCCCGAGTTGCCCGAAGCGCGGCGCACGCGTTACATCGATGCGCTGGCGTTGCCCGAAGCGGACGCAACGCAGCTGTGCGCGGACAAGGCGACGGCGGACTACTTTGAATCGGTGTGCGCGGGTCTCGGGACTCGGGACTCGGGACTCGGGCGCCAGACCGATGCAAAGCTCGCTGCAAATTGGGTGCTCGGTGAAGTTGCCGCAATGTTGAACGAAGCGGCGCTGCATACCGAACAGTCGCGTGTCTCCGCGCCCGCGCTCGCCCACCTGCTCGCGCGCGTGCGCGAGGGTGTGATTTCCGGCAAGATCGCCAAGGACGTGTTCGCGGCGATGTGGGCCGGCGAAGGCGATGCGGACCAGGTGATCGAGAAACGTGGCCTGAAACAGATTTCCGACTCGGGCGCACTCGCCGCGGCGATCGACGAGGTGCTGGCGCAATATCCGACTCAGCTCGCCGATTACCGCGGCGGCAACGACAAACTACTGCAGTTCTTCGTCGGCCAGGTGATGAAGCGCACGCGCGGTCAGGCCAATCCGCAGCAACTGAACGCGCTGCTGCGCGAGAAGCTAGAGCTGAGGGCTGAGGGCTGATTTTCACCTCTCCCGCCGGCGGGAGAGGTCGCGCCGCAGGCGCGGGTGAGGGTGGCGCATGGAGTCACGACAAGGCACACAACCGGCTCGACGCCTGCGCACTGCTTCCACCGATGCGGAAGCGATGTTATGGCGCCATCTTCGCAACCGCCTGTTGCTTGGTTACAAATTTCGGCGCCAGTTTCCGATCTTCGGCTACACGGTTGATTTCGTCTGTATCGAAGCGGGACTCGTCATCGAAGTGGATGGTGGTCAACATGGCGATCGTGTCGAGTATGATCGGCATCGCACCGAAATATTGATCAAGAACGGTTTCCATGTGCTGCGCTTCTGGAACAACGACGTGCTGCAAAGAACGGACGATGTGCTGACTGAAATTCTTCGACACCTTCAGACGCCACCCTCACCCCAACCCCTCTCCCGCCAGCGGGAGAGGGGTTAGCGGGGACACTTCACAGGAGATTGGAAATCCATGTCAGCATTGATCTGCGGTTCGCTCGCCTACGACACCATCATGGTGTTCCAGGATCAATTCAAGAATCACATCCTGCCGGACAAGGTGCACATCCTCAATGTCGCCTTCCTCGTGCCGCGCATGCGCAAGGAGTTCGGCGGCTGCGCCGGCAATATCAGCTACAACCTCAAGTTGCTCGGCGGACATCCCGTGCCGATGGGCACGGTCGGCCAGGATTTCGGCCCGTATCGCGCGCATTTCGAGAAATGCGGCATCGACCTGAGCCAGGTCAAGACGATCGAGGATTTGTATACCGCGCAGGCGTTCATCACCACCGACCTCGACGACAACCAGATTACCGCGTTCCACCCGGGCGCGATGATGCGCTCCTACGAAAATCACGTGCGCGATGCGCCCGGCGTCGAATTCGGCATCGTCGGTCCGGACGGGCGCGAGGCGATGCTGCAGCACTCGGCGGAGTTCGCCGAACGCGGTCTGCCCTTCATCTTCGATCCGGGTCAGGCGATGCCGCTGTTCAACGGCGAGGAATTCCGCGCGTTCATCGAGCAGGCGCAATACGTCACCGTGAACGACTACGAATCCAACCTGCTGCAACGGAACACCGGCTGGGACGAA
>NZ_DATBQK010000048.1:0-29716 GCF_036560865.1 Rudaea sp. | reverse complement strand
CGCGAACAGCGCATCGCGGCCTTGCTCGCCGTGCGCTCGAGATTCCTGCTGATCACCGGCGGCCCCGGCACGGGCAAGACGACGACGGTGTTGCGCCTGTTGGCGATGTTGATCGAGCAGGCATTCGCGAAGGGAGAGGTGCCGCCGCGCATCGCGCTCGCCGCGCCGACCGGCAAGGCCGCCGCGCGGCTTTCCGAAACCCTGCGCACGCCGCTTGCGCAGGCGAATGCCGGCGTATTGGCGGCGTTGCCGACTTCGGCTTCGACCGTGCATCGATTGATCGGATTGTCTGCCGGGCAGCAGGCGCGTTATCACGGCGGTCGGCCGCTGCCGTTCGATCTCGTGGTCGTCGACGAGGCCTCGATGCTCGATCTCGCACTGGCCGCGCGCCTGTGCGCGGCGCTCGCACCGGACGCACGCTTGATCCTGCTCGGCGACCGCGATCAGCTTGCGTCGGTCGAAACCGGCAGCGTGTTCGGCGCCCTGTGCGCTGCCGCAGGTGCGACGAACCGCTACTCGCCAACGACCGCAACGATGCTGCAAAAACTGCTCGGCGCGGAAGTGGAAAGCTCGGTCGCCGCCGCGCCATTGACCGATGCGCTGGTCGAGCTGCGCCACAGTCATCGCTTCACAGCGGCGAGTGCGATCGGGCGCTTCGCGCGCGCGCTGCGCGAAGGCGCGTACGCGCGAGCACAGGACGTACTCGAAGAGTGCGCGCTCGAATTGCAGACACGCATGGTTGCCGAGCGCGATGTCGCCGCGAGTCTGGTCAGACAATTCGCGCCGCGCTTCGCGAGCCTGGCGCAGGCGCCAACGCCTGAAATCGCGCTGAACCAGCTTGATCGCTTTCGCGTGCTGTGCGCGCTGCGCAGCGGACCCTGCGGCGCGGAAACGATCAATGCACTAATCGAACAGGAGCTGCGCCGAAGCGCGGTGCGTGACGACGGCCCGGGATGGTTCGCCGGACGCCTCGTGATGATCGCCAGCAACGATCCGCGCCAAGGTCTGTTCAACGGCGATATCGGCATCGCATTGCCGAGCGGCGACCATGGCGCGTTCGAGGTCTGGTTCCGCAGCGCCGATGGCGGCATGCTGCGACTCGCGCCGGCGCTGCTGCCTGCGCATCGCGGCGCGTTCGCGTTGACCGTGCACAAGGCACAGGGTTCGGAATTCGACGAAGTGCTCGTCGTGCTGCCCGCGCATGATGCGCGTGTGCTCAGCCGCGAGCTGCTCTACACTGCCGTCACGCGCGCGCGCAAAAAAGTGGAATTGTGGACAAGTCCGCAGATCCTCGAAACAACCATTGCGCGGACTACACGGCGCTGGTCGGGACTGGCGGAAAAGCTCGGGACGCAGGCCTAGGCATCCGGGCGGCGAAAGACGATCACGTTGCCGCCACCGTTGTGCCGTGGCCGTGGTCCGTCCCAGAGCACCGGCACATCCTGCGGCGCAGGCGGTTCGAGTTCGTCGTTCGCAGTGGCGTGGACGTCTTCGTCGTGCTCTTCATCCTCCCAGCTGTAGCGTTTGCGTGGCAGCGCGGCATCGAGACGGAACGTAAGCAGTGCCGCGAGCGCACCCATCACCGCACCGGCAAGATGGTATTCGAACGAGACCTGCTGCTCACGCGGCAGCACGGTCATCAGCATGCCGCCGTAGAGAAAGAACACGAGCAGGGCGATCGCCACACCGAGGCGATCACGGCGCACGAGGCCGATCACGAACAGAAAGAACATCAGGCCATGGGTGATGCCGCTGATGCCGACATGCACCGAAGACCGCGCCCAAAGCCATACGCCGAGACCCGAGCCGAGCCAGATCAGCGGCAGCGCGACGCGCGACGCGCGCGGATAGGCATACAACGTCAGCGCGGCGAGCAGACCCAGTGGCAGGGTGTTCGACATCAGATGCTCGAACGAGGCGTGCACCAACGGCGCGGTAAGGATGCCGACCAGTCCATGCGGGTCGCGCGGGCGGATGCCGAGCGCGTCCATGTCCCAGCCAAGCGCGAATGCACCCAGCCAGGCGAGCCAGATGCCCGCGACGAGGCCGGCAGCGCCGAGCAGTGCGTAAAACACGCGCTTGCGATCGCGCTGCACCGCGGTGGCGTTGGGTTCCGGGGTCGGTGCGGCGATATCCATGTCCTCATCATGGGGATGCACGGCTCGCGTGCAAGAGCAGAGCGATTCGCCGCGTTAGCACGTGAACGTGGAAAAGGGACTGAATTTAGCCCTCGATATTTTGCGTTCTTTGCGTCTTTCGCGGCGAAAAGGCTCTTGCCTTATCATGCCCTGATGAACCTGCCAAACAATCCCGTCGTCCACCTCAAGATCGAACGCCGCTCCAACCATCCATGGATTTTCCAGAAGATGGTCGAGAAGCCGGAGCAGAAGCCCAAGCCCGGCACAGTCGTCGATATCTACGACCGCAACGGTGCGTTTGCCGGGCGCGGTTTCTACAACGGCCACTCGCGTATCGCGCTGCGCGTGCTCACCGCCGATCCGGACGAGGCCGTCGACGAAGCCTTCTTCGCACGCAAGATCGCGCAGGCCGTCGCGTTGCGCCGCGACGTGCTCAAGCTCGACGCCGTCACCGACGCGTATCGCGTGATTCATTCCGAAGGCGATGGCCTGTCCGGCCTCGTCGTCGACCGCTTTGCGAACACGCTTGTCGTCGAATATTTTTCCGCGGGTATCTACAAGCAGCGCGACCTGATCAAGCGCTGCTTGCTGCAGCACTACCCCGATGCGGAAATTTACGCCTTCGCCGAGGAGCATGTGCAAAAGCAGGAAAGCTTCGACTGCAGTGCCCCACCGGCGCCGAAGCCCACGGTGATCCATGAGCACGGCGTGCAGTTTCATGCCGCGCCAGGCAGCAAGCACAAGACCGGATTCTTCGCCGACCAGCGCGACAATCGCTTGCTGCTGTCGGAATTCTGCGCCGGTGCGCGCGTGCTCGATCTGTGCTGCAACTCCGGCGGCTTCGGCATCTACGCGAAGGTGCGCGGCGGCGCGGAGGAAGTCGTCGGCGTCGATCTTGATGAGGAAATTCTGGCCCTCGCCGAACAGAACGCGCGCTTGAACAAGGCTCGGGTGCGCTTTATCCAGGCCGATATCTTCGCCTGGTTGCGCGACGTCGCGGGCAATCCGGAGAAGAAATTCGATGTCGTGATTCTCGATCCGGCCAAGATGACGCGCGACCGCGAGCAGGTGATTCCCGCGCTGAAAAAATACCTCGACATGAACAAGCTCGCGCTGGGCGCGGTGAAGCCCGGCGGTATCCTGCTGACCTGTTCCTGCACCGGCTTGGTCGGCGAGGAACAGTTTCTCGACATGCTGCGGCGCGCGGCGTTCTACGCGAATCGCACGGTACAGGTGCTCAAGGTCGCCGGCGCCGGTCCGGATCATCCGTGGCAGGCGCATGTGCCCGAGTCGCGTTATCTGAAAGCGGCGTTGTGCCGCGTGGAATGACGCGCCCGCAGCGGCGTCCCGTTCTGAAGGCCCGCCAAATGACCGCAAAGCGCGCACAATGGCCGCGTTCGCCGCCTTTACGAATTTTTTCGGTGCGCTGGGCTATAGAAACCCTTCGTTCCGGAAGTCCCGAGTTTGAGCGGCGGCATGGATGCGAGTTCGCCGGCTCCTAGGCGCGGACACCGAATAGTTCGCTGACCATTTCGTTTGGGGAGGAACTTGATGACGGCTCAGGCGTTGCGCTGAGCGGTCGCAACCGAACGAGGTATTGCCTTGGCTGCAAAGCGTGCACGGATGACCGACTGGATTGCACGCTTGCGTGCCGCGCTGGCGCACAACGGCTTTGCGCGATTTGTCGGCGCGCCGCAGGACGCGGTCAGCGATGCGCCGCTGCGCGCCGAGTTGCTCACCGCAGAACAAATGGAGGAACGCGGGGGCGAACTGGCAACCGAGCATCAACTGCGCGCACCACGACGCACCGACTCGCTCCTGCTGCGCCGCCTGAGTTTGAACGAGACGGTGATTCACGAAGCCTGCGCCGTGCTCGCCGACGCGATCCGCGAGCAACGCCGCATCACACCGGGCGGTGAATGGCTGCTGGACAACCTGTATCTGGTCGACGAGCAGATCCGCAAGGCGCGGCAACATCTGCCGCAAAATTACAGCTTCGAATTGCCGGTACTCGCGCGCGGCGTCGCTGCGGGGTTGCCGCGCGTGTACGACATCGCGCTCGAAGCGATCGCACACGGCGACGGGCGCGTCGATCAGGAATCGCTGGGCCGTTTCGTGCATGCGTATCAGGAACATGCACCACTGAGTCTGGGCGAATTGTGGGCGATTCCGATCATGCTGCGCCTGGCCCTGATCGAGAATCTGCGGCGTGCGGCGTTTCGCGTGCGCCGCGAGCGTCTGCACAGCAATCTTGCCGATCGCTGGGCGGCAGCGATGCTCGATATCGCGCAACGCGATCCGAAAAGCTTGATCCTCGTTGTCGCCGACATGGCGCGGGCCGAGCCGCCCATGACCAGCGCCTTCGTCGCCGAGATAGCGCGTCGTCTGCAGGGCACCACGCTCAACTTGCCGATGACCTGGATCGAGCAACGCCTTGGCGAAGTAGGACTCACTACCGAGCAGTTGGTGCAGACCGCACATCATGAGCAAGCGATCGACCAGGTCACGATCAGCAACAGCATCGGCAGCTTGCGTCTGCTCGATGCACTGGACTGGCGCGAATTCGTCGAGAACACGAGCCGCGTGGAGCAGATGCTTGGCGAGGATCCGGCAAAAGTATACAAGCGCATGGATTTCGCCACGCGCGATGTGTACCGGCACGCGGTCGAGCAACTCGCGCGGCAAACGCGGCGCAGCGAGACGGACGTTGCGCGCGAAGCGGTGACGCAGGCGCGTGCGGCGGCGAGCGCCGTGGTCGCGGCCGCAGACGCGGACCTCGAAGCGCACGTCGGCTTCCATCTGATCGGCAAGGGCCGTGCGGCACTGCGCCGACATTGCGCATCGGGTTCGCGCGGGTTGCCGTTCGATAGCTGGCGTCACGGCGGCATGCCGTTCGCGACGTATTTGAGCGCCGTGCTCGCGCTCGGCATCGCGCTGGCTGCACCCGCACTGGGCTTCGTGTGGACGCAAACACCGTCATTGTGGCTGCGTGTACCCGCCGGATTCTGCATGATCGTTGCGCTCAGCTATCCGGTCATCTGGCTGATCAATCGCTGCGCCGTGCTGATAAGTTTGCCACAGCCGCTGCCGCGCATGGACTTGCGCGCCGGTATTCCGCCCGAAGCGCGCACCCTCGTCGTCGTGCCGTGCCTGCTCGGCAGTGTCGACGAGGTCAATAGGCTCGCCGACAACCTTGAGCTGCGCTATGTCGCTAATCGCGATGCGCAGCTCCTTTTCGCCCTGCTCAGCGATTTTGCCGATGCGGCCGAGGCGCAAAGCGCCGCCGACCGGGAAATTCTCGATGCCGCAAGCACGGCCATCGAAGTGCTTAACCGGGGTTACGCTAAGGAGCGCGGCGCCGTATTCTTTCTTCTGCACCGGCCGCGCGTGTGGAGCGAAAGCGAGCGCTGCTGGATGGGGCGCGAGCGCAAACGCGGCAAGCTCACCGATCTCAACGCACTGCTGCTGACCGGCACGAGCACGGGGTTTTCGCACATTGTCGGCGATGTGCGGAATCTGCGCGGCATGCGCTACGTGATCACGCTGGACGCCGACACGCAATTGCCGCGCGATGCGGCGCGCATGCTGGTCGCGACGATGCAGCATCCGCTGAACCGACCGCGCTTCGCGGCGAACGGCCGCGATGTGAGTGCCGGCTACACCATCCTGCAACCGCGCATCGGCAATCTCCTGCCGCCCACAGGCGTGTCGCGTTACGCGGCATTGTTCGGCGGCGATGCCGGCATCGATCCGTACACGATGGCATCGTCGGACTTGTATCAGGATCTATTCGCCGAGGGCTCGTTCATCGGCAAGGGCATTTACGACGTGGAGGCGTTCGAGGGGGCGCTCGGCGAGCGCTTTCCCGACAATCGCATCCTCTCGCACGATCTGCTCGAAGGGTGCTACGCGCATGCGGCACTGACTGCGGATATCGAGTTGTACGAGCAGTATCCGCAAAGCTATCGCGTCGACGCGAAACGGCGCGCGCGCTGGATTCGCGGCGACTGGCAGATCGCCGCGTGGCTGTTTCGATCTGTGCCGATCCCTGCAGGACGGCGCGAACGCAATCCGCTGAGTACGCTGTCGCGCTGGAAAATCTTCGACAACCTGCGCCGCAGCCTTTTGTCGCCCGCGTTGTATGCGCTGCTCCTGTTCGGCTGGTTCGTGCTGCCAGCGCCTGTCCTGTGCGGCGCCTTGGTGCTCGCGATCGCTTTGCTGCCGGTACTCGGCGAGGGCCTGTTCGCGCTGCTGCGCTGGCCAGCCGGTGGCATCCTGCGTCATCTGCGCGACAGTCTGCAGGCAGTGGGTGCGCCCTTGGCGCGAGCGGTATTCATGCTCGCCTGCCTGCCGTTTGAGGCCTGGAAAAACATGACAGCGATCGTGCGCACCGGTTGGCGCGTGCACGTATCGAAACGACACTTGTTGCAATGGGTTGCGTCGAGTGTGGTCGAGCAGAAAGCCAACGCAAGCGGACCGTATGCCACGGCCTGGCGCGAGATGGCGATCGGACCAGCGTCCACCGCCATCATCGCGTTGGCGCTCTGGTTATGGCGGCCCGGTGTGCTGATACTCGCCGCGCCGTGGTTGTTGCTGTGGCTGCTGGCGCCGCCGATCGCAGCCTGGCTGAGCGCCGTACCGGGGCGCGACACGCAGGCTCTGGATGCCAGCCAGATCGCATTCGTGCGCGCCGCCGCACGCCGTACTTGGGCGTTTTTCGAGCGCTTCGTCAGCGCCGACGACAACTGGCTTCCGCCCGACAACTTTCAGGAGCAACCGGTAGCGAAGATCGCGCATCGCACCTCGTCGACCAATATCGGCCTGGGCCTGCTCGCCAATCTCTCTGCGTACGATATGGGTTACATCTCGTTGCGCGGTCTGCTCGCCCGCACCCGGCGTACCTTCGATACCTTGCAAAAGCTGGATCGTTATCGCGGGCATCTCCACAACTGGTACGACACGACCACCCTGCAATCGTTGCAGCCGGTATATATCTCGACCGTCGACAGCGGCAATTTCGTCGCGCTGGTGCTTACCCTGCGCCAGGGTTTGTTCGAATGCCTGCATACGCCCCTCATCGGGCGGCAGGCCTTCGCCGGACTCGCCGACACGTTCGCCGTGTTGCGCTCGCTTGCCGGCGATGCCGATGCGCCGCACTGCCAGGCGTTCGCCGATGCGCTCGCCGGCACGCGTGCGTTGCCCGAGATTTTGCCGGTCGCGGCAACCCGCACCGCGCTGCGCGAGCTGAGCGTGCGCGCGCAAACCCTGCACGATGAGTTGACTGCGCATGGGTCAACGCCAGTCCAAGAATGGGGCGGGAAATTGCTGCGCCAGTGCGCAGCGGCGCTTGCGGACCTTGAGGATTTTTTAGAGGCCGATTGGGCGAGTGATCCAGCGCATGCGGGGGTTGCATCGGCGGAAAAAGATTCGCCGATACCGAGTTTGTCCGCACTCGCGCAATCGGCGTCCACGCCGGCCACCAAAGCGCTCGCCGTCGCCTGCGTGCACGAGATCGAAGCGCTCGGTACGCTTTGCGCCGACTTTGCGCGCGTCGATTACAGTTTTCTGTACGACTCGACGCGCGACCTGTTCGCGATCGGCTACAACGTCAGCGACGGCCGCCGCGACGCTGGTTACTACGATCTGCTCGCCTCGGAAGTGCGCCTCGGTATCTATGTCGCAATTGCGCAAGGTCAGGTGCCGCAGGACAGCTGGTTCGCGCTCGGCCGCGTATTGACGACGACGGATGGCGGCCAGGTGCTGCTGTCTTGGAGCGGCTCGATGTTCGAATATCTGATGCCGCAACTGGTGATGCCGACATTTCCGGGCACCCTGCTCGAACAGTCCGCGCGCGTGGCGGTCGCACGCCAGATCGCCTACGGCCAGCAGAACAATGTGCCTTGGGGCATTTCCGAATCGGGCTTCCATCTAACCGACGCGGGACAGAATTATCACTATCGCGCGTTCGGTGTCCCGGGCCTGGGTCTGCAGCGCGGGCTGGCGCAGGATCTGGTCATCGCGCCGTATGCGAGCGCGCTCGCGCTGGCAGTAGCGCCGGTCGCGGCGACCGAGAATTTGCGCGCGATCGCCGCGCACGGCTGGCTCACGCCGCTGGGTTTCTACGAGGCGATCGATTTTACGCCGGCGCGCATCGTGCACGGTGAAGCGCAGGGCGTCGTGCGCGAATTCATGGCGCATCATCAAGGCATGAGCCTGCTAGCGCTCGCCCAGGCCGCGCTCACCCAGACGCAACAAGTGCCGCCGATGCAACGGCGCTTCGCCGCCGATGCAGAACTGCAGGCGACCCTGCTGCTGCTGCAGGAACGCGTGCCGCGCGGGCTGGTACGCCAGGCACGCGATCCGCAAGAAGTCGATGTGCGCAGCAGCGAAGACAGCGCGCCGACGCCGTTGCGTGTGTTCACACGTGCCGACCGCGCGCGGCCGGCAGTGCAACTGCTGTCGAACGGGCGCTACCACGTCATGCTGACGGAGACTGGCGCCGGTTACAGCCACTGGCAGGATCTGAGCGTGACACGCTGGCGCGAAGACCCGACCCGCGACCCCTGGGGGACATTTGTATACATCCGCGATTGCGCCAGCGACAAAGTTTGGTGCACGGGCGCGCAGGCGCAATCGGCACCGGTCGATCTGCGCGAAACGCTGTTTACGGAAAGTACCGTCGAATTGCGCCTGCGCATGGATCAACTCGAAGTGCGCACGCAGATTCTGGTGTCACCCGAAGACGACATCGAATTGCGCCGCACGCGGATCGGCAACCGCTCGCGCCAGCCGCGCACGTTGGAAATCACCAGCTACGCGGAAGTTGTGCTCGCACCAGGTGTCGCCGATGCGCTGCATCCGGTGTTCGGCAATCTGTTCGTGCAGACCGAGTTGCTGGCGGAGCGCGATGCCATCCTCGCCACGCGCCGCCCGCGTCTGGCGCACGAGATGCAGCCATGGCTGCTGCACCTTGCCGCCGTGCATGGCACGGAGTGCGATGAGATCTCGTTCGAGACCGACCGCATGCGCTTTCTCGGCCGCGGCAACGGCGTGCACAATCCCGCAGCGATGCGTCGCGCGGGGGCATTGTCGGGTAGCGCCGGCGCTGTGCTCGACCCGATCGTTGCCATTCGTCAGCGCATCGTCGTGCCGGCCGAAGGCAACGTGATTGTCGATATGGTGACCGGCGTTGCGACCAGCCGCGCGGGATGCATCGCACTGGCCGACAAATATCACGACCGCTATCTTGCCGATCGCGCGATCGATATGGCGCAGACCCACAACCGCATGGTGCTCGGCCAGCTCAACATCAGCGAGGCGGAAGCGCAAACCTACGCACGTCTGGCCGGTGCGGTGCTGTATGCCGATCCGGCACGCCGCGCAAGCGCCAGCGTCGCCGCGAGCAACCGGCTTAGTCAATCCGGATTGTGGGCGCACGCGATTTCCGGTGACCTGCCAATCGTTCTGGTGCAGATATCCGGTGCCGAGAACGGCGTTGACCACATTGCCCTGATACGCCAACTGGTCAATGCGCACACCTATTGCCGTCTGAAGGGCTTGGTCTTCGATCTGGTGATCTGGAACGAGGAGCGTGGCGGTTATCGACAAGCGCTGCACGATCAAA
Organism: Rudaea sp.; assembly: GCF_036560865.1. GTDB lineage: Bacteria > Pseudomonadota > Gammaproteobacteria > Xanthomonadales > Rhodanobacteraceae > Rudaea. The sequence goes on along the minus strand of NZ_DATBQK010000048.1, from coordinate 19,954 downwards.
TCGTCGACGCGATTGCCGCAAGCACCGATGCCAGTGCCAACGAACGCCCGGGTGGCATCTTCGTGCGTGCGGTGGAACAGATCAATCACGAGGATCGCGTGCTCATGCAGGCCGTTGCGCGCGTGGTCCTGTCTGATCGCGCCGGCAGCCTGGCCGAGCAGCTGATTCCGCGCAAAAGCAGTGGCGCGGAGGGCGCGCTGAAGAGCGAAGCGGTGCCGAAGCTGGCGCCAACGCGTCGGCCCGATGCCAGCGACGCGCGCCAGGTCACGCTGCCGCGACTGGAGCTGTTCAACGAGTTCGGCGGCTTCGCGCGCAATGGGCGCGAATATGTGATTGTGAGTAGCGAGAATCAGCGTACGCCGCTGCCTTGGGTCAACGTGATCGGCAATCCGCAGTTCGGCTGCGTGGTCAGCGAAAGCGGCTGCGGCTATACTTTTTTCGAGAACGCGCACGAATACCGCCTGACGCCGTGGTCCAACGACCCGGTCAGCGACGCCTGTGGCGAAGCGTTCTATCTGCGTGACGAGGAGTCGGGGCAATTCTGGTCGCCGACACCGTTGCCCGCAGCCGGGCGCGGACGCTATCTGAGCCGGCACGGTTTCGGCTACAGCCAGTTCGAGCACATCGAAAGCGGCATCGCCAGCGAACTGCGCATTCACGTCGATGTCGAGGCACCGGTGAAATTCTTCGTGATCCGTTTGCGCAACGATTCGGGCCGTGCGCGCCGGCTGACCGTCACCGGCTACATCGAATGGGTGCTTGGCGATCTGCCGGCGAAAACCGCGATGCATGTGGTCAGCGAACTCGACGCGTCGGGCGCCCTGCTCGCTCGCAATACCTGGGACAGCGACTTTGCCGAATATGTCGGCTTCTTCGATGTCGATCATCCGCAGCGCACGATCAGTTCCGATCGCAGCGAATTCATCGGCCGCAACGGAAATTTGAGCCAGCCGGCGGCAATGGCGCGCGCGAGCCTGTCCGGACGCGTCGGCGCATTGATGGACCCCTGCGCCGCGATCCAGATTCCGTTCGAGCTGGCCGATGGCGAATCGCGCGATTTCATTTTCCGTCTCGGCGCGGCGCGCAACATCGACGAGGCCAGCGCGCTGATCGCACGTTTCCGTCACCTGGGTTCCGCGCGTACCTCGTTCGATGCGGTTAGCGCGCAATGGAACCGGCTGCTCGGCGCCGTCGTGGTCACCACGCCCGATCCGGCGCTCAACGCACTCGCCAACGGCTGGCTGTTGTATCAAACGATTGCCTGCCGGTTATGGGCGCGCAGCGGTTTCTATCAATCCGGCGGTGCATTCGGCTTCCGCGATCAGTTGCAGGATGCGATGGCGCTGGTGCACGCCGCTCCGTCCCTGCTGCGCGCGCAGATCGTGCTGGCCGCGCAGCATCAGTTCCGCGAAGGCGACGTGCAGCACTGGTGGCATCCGCCCGGCGGCCGCGGCGTACGCACGCAGTGTTCCGACGATTATCTATGGCTGCCGCTGGCCGTGTGCCGCTATGTGCAAGCGACCGGCGACCGCGCCGTGCTCGACGAACACAGCGTCTATCTCGAAGGGCGGCTGCTCAACGCGGGCGAGGAGTCGTATTACGACCTGCCGTTGCGTTCGAACGAAAGCGCGGACCTGTATCAGCATTGCGTGCGTGCGCTCGAGCGCGCGATCACGCATGGCTTGAGCGGCAGCGCTCACGGTTTGCCGCGCATCGGCTCGTGCGACTGGAACGACGGCATGAACAATGTCGGCGCGCAGGGCCAGGGCGAAAGTGTGTGGCTCGGATTTTTTTTCTATCACGTGCTGATGGAATTCCGTGCGCTGGCTAGGGTGCGCGGCGATGACAGCTATGCGGCGCGCTGTGAACGCGTCGCCACTGAGCTGCAGGCAAATCTGCAACGACATGGCTGGGACGGCGACTGGTACCGACGCGCCTATTTCGATGACGGCACTGCGCTGGGCTCGGCGGCGAATACTCAATGCCGCATCGATTCGATTGCGCAAAGCTGGGCGGTGCTCTCGGGCGCGGGCGATCCGCAGCACGCGGCGCGCGCGCTGGATGCGCTCGATAAACAACTGGTCGACGGCGCGGCGAGGTTGATCCGTCTGCTGGATCCGCCATTCGATCGCCCGGCGGAGGAAACCGGCGACGGCAGCGCCGATCAGAGCGCTGCCAATCAGAGCGGTGCCGATCAGAGCGGCGCCACTGGCGATCAGAATTATCACGATCCGGGCTATATCGCCGGCTATGTGCCCGGCGTGCGCGAGAATGGCGGCCAGTACACGCACGCAGCGACCTGGGCGGTGATGGCGTTCGCGCAGGCCGGCCGCGTAGAACGCGCCTGGGAACTGTTCGACCTGATCAACCCTCTGCGCCACGCAGAGACGACGGCCGCTGTCGATGTCTACAAGACCGAACCCTATGTCGTCGCCGCAGATGTGTATTCGAACCAGGCCCATGTCGGTCGCGGCGGCTGGACCTGGTACACCGGCTCGGCCGGCTGGATGTATCGCCTGATCATCGAAACCCTGCTCGGCCTCACGCGCGAGGGCGCGCGCCTGCGCATCGCGCCGCGCCTGCCGCGAGCGTGGCCGGGAGTCGAAATAAGCTACCGTCATGGCGCCGCGACGTATGCGATCAGCGTGCAGCGTGAAGCGACGCGTCCATCGGGAACGATCCTGTTGGACGGTCAAGTGCAGCCCGACAATTCGATTGCGCTTGTCGAAGCTGGCGAGCACCGTGTCGAGGTTACCCTCGCCAGCGATCTGCCGCAGGACTGAGTATTGTCCGCGGCGCGTGCCATAGCTCGCCAATCGGCTAAACTGCGCAGCCTGCGGTTTCAAATGCTGAGCGGGAACGAACTCATGAAAAAGAATCCTGCAAAAGCCACACCCGTCACCCAGACCCAAGCCGAAGACGCTGTGCGCGTCCTGCTGCGCTGGGCCGGCGACGATCCGGCGCGCGAAGGCCTGATCGACACGCCCAAGCGTGTGGCGAACGCATACAAGGACTGGTTCTCGGGCTATACCGACAATCCTGCCGACGAGCTGCGCCGCACCTTCCAGGAAGTCGCCGGTTACGACGAGATGGTCGTGCTGCGCGATATCGAGTTTTCCTCGCACTGCGAGCATCACATGGCGCCGATCATTGGCCGCGCCCACGTCGGCTACCTGCCGAGTAATCGCGTAGTCGGTATTTCCAAGCTCGCCCGCGTCGTCGAAATCTATGCACGCCGCCTGCAGGTACAGGAGAAGCTCACCGCGCAGATCGCGCACTGCATCAACGAAGTGCTCAAGCCGCGCGGTGTCGGCGTGGTGATCGACGCGTCGCACGAATGCATGACCACGCGCGGCGTCAACAAGACCGGTGTGTCGATGATTTCCAGCCAGATGCTCGGCACGTTCCGTACCGATGCGCGCACACGTGGCGAGTTCCTGCGCTTCATCGATATCGATTCGGGGCGGCGCAAGTAAAACGTTTCGTTTCACGCGCGTACTGCTGCAAGTTCCGTTTCTGGTTCAAGGCGGGGTGTAAAAGTGGAGAACGCTGAATCGAAGGGGGCCGCATCGCCAACGCCCGCAGGCACCGCGGTCCGCCGCGCGGCGCTGGTCTTCATCTTCATCACCGTGCTGATCGACATCCTCTCGTTCGGCCTGATCATTCCGGTGCTGCCGCATCTGATCGAGAGCTTTCTCGGCGGCGACGTCTCGCGCGCCGCGATCTGGTACGGGTTTTTCTCGACCGCGTTCTTCGCGATGCAATTCTTCTTCACCCCGGTGCAGGGCGCGCTGTCGGACTGGCTCGGCCGCCGGCCGGTGATCCTGCTGTCGAATCTGGGTCTCGGCCTGGATTTCCTGTTGATGGCGCTGGTCAACACGCTGCCGCTGCTGTTCATCGGCCGCATCATTTCCGGGATTACCGCAGCGAGTTTCTCCACTGCGAATGCCTATCTCGCCGACGTGACGCCGCCGCAGAAGCGCGCGCAGGCCTTCGGCATGCTCGGCATGGCGTTCGGCATCGGCTTCGTCGTTGCGCCGGCGATCGGCGGGTTTCTCGGCGAAATCAACCTGCGTCTGCCGTTCTGGCTGGCGGTCGTGCTGTGCCTGGCGAATTTCACCTACGGCCTGTTCGTGCTGCCGGAGTCCCTGCCGGTGGAAAAACGCACGCCGCACTTCGACTGGGCGCATGCCAATCCACTCGGCTCGCTGAAATTGCTGCAGCGCTATCCGCAGGTGCTCGGCCTGGTCGGCGTGATGTTCCTGATGGCGCTCGCGCACATGGTCTATCCGACCACCTTCGTTCTGTACGCCGACTACCGCTTCCATTGGGGGCCGCAGATGGTCGGCTACACGCTGGCCCTGGTCGGCATCCTCGCTGCAATCGTGCAGGGCGGCCTGATCAAGAAGATCGTCGGCTGGCTCGGTGAACGTGGGACGCTGATGTTCGGTCTCGGCTGCGGCACCGTGGGCTTCGTACTGTACGGACTCGCGCCGACCGGCTGGTGGTTCTGGGCGGCGATGCCGGTCGCGGCACTGTGGGGCGTCTCCAATCCGGCAGCGCAGGCGATCATGACCCATCAGGTGGATCCGCGCGAGCAGGGGCGTCTGCAGGGCGCAGTGGCGAGTCTGTCGAGCGTCGCCGGCATGATCGCGCCGACCATCTTCACCCGCCTCTTCGCCGCAGTGACGCAGGCGCAATGGCATGATGTGGGAGTGGGTGCGACGTTCTTCCTCGCCGGGGCGATGGTCGGTACGGCGTGGCTGCTGGCCTGGCGCGTCACCGCGCACCTGCCATCCTCGACCACTTTGCCAGCGGGCGCGGCAGCGGCTGCCGAAATTGCGGACGTCGCCGCCAATGTCGAGCTGCAAGCGCCGGTCGCCGAAGAGTCACGCGCCTGAATGGCACGGCGGCCTGACTTCCAGCCCATGCCTGCGCGGCGCAACCGCCCAGGATCACGAGTTTGCCGTTGGATGAGATGCGATGACTACGACCCGCCGCGATCTGCTCAAGACCGGAGCCTTGGCTGCCACAGGCCTCGCCGTGCCGGCGCTGATCGCGCGCGCATTCGCCGCCGCGGTGCCGAAGGCGGCCAAGCCCTTGCGAATTCTGATACTCGGCGGTACCGGCTTTATCGGTCCGCATCAGGTGCGCTACGCGCTTGCGCGCGGGCACAAACTGACCCTGTTCAATCGCGGCAAGAATCCGCAGGCGTGGCCGGGCGAAGTCGAGGAACTGCTCGGCGATCGCAACACCGGCGATCTGCAATCGCTGGCCGGGCGCGAGTGGGATGTGTGCATCGACAATCCGACCACGCTGCCGTTCTGGGTGCGCGATGCCGGCAAGGTGCTGAGTGGAAAAGTAAAACAGTATATTTTTATCTCGACGGTGTCGGTGTACGCCGACGACAGCAAGCCCGGCCAGGACGAAAGTGCGGCGCTCGCGCCGTATCGCGGCAAGGACGCGATGGCCGAAACGCAGGCGTCGCTGAAGGCCGATATCGAGCATCTTTACGGCCCGCTGAAGGCCTTGTCGGAGCACGAGGCCGCCAAGCAATTTCCGGGCATCACGACGATTATCCGTCCGGGCCTGATCGTTGGTCCGGGCGACGAAACCGATCGCTTCACCTATTGGCCGGTGCGCCTTGCGCGCGGCGGCGAGGTGCTCGCGCCGGGCAATGGCAAGGACCCGGTGCAGTTCATCGATGCGCGCGATCTGGCCGAGTGGACGATACGCATGGCCGAGCAGCGAGATTTTGGCATCTACAACGCTTTCGGTCCGGCGCGTGAGCTGAGCACGGCGGCGATGCTGACCGGGATCGCCAACGCAATTCATGCCAAGGTCGAACCGGTGTGGGTTCCGGCGGATTTTCTTGCGCAGCAGAAAGTCTCGCCGTGGAGCGATATGCCGGTCTGGGTGCCGGCGCAAGGCGACAGCGCCGGATTCGCGCGGCGCCTGAATCGCCGTGCACTCGCCGCCGGCCTGACCTTCCGCCCGCTGGCGACGACCGCGAGTGGCACCTTGGCCTGGTTCCGCGCACAGCCGCCAGAGCGGCAGGCGAAACTGCGCGCCGGCCTGTCCGCCGAACGTGAGAACGCCGTGCTCGCCGCATGGAAGGCACGGGCGAAATAGTGCCCATCACTTGGTCCGCGATCTTGTGGTTTGCTGGATCGCCTATATTTTGAGCAGAGCCTGATTTTATTCAGGCGTGATGTTTGCAAATCCGAAGTCTGAGCGAGAACTGCGATGCTGACCTTTGTCCTCTGGTTGTTGCTGTTCATTTTCTGCTGGCCGCTGGCGCTGTTGGCCCTGCTGCTGTATCCGATCGTCTGGCTGCTGTTGCTGCCGTTCCGCTTGGTCGGCCTCGCGTTTGAAGGCGTGTTCGAATTTCTGCGCGCCCTGCTGTCGCTGCCCGCACGTGTACTCGGCGGCAAGCCGGCGCGCTAAGTGTGGCGCCGGAGTCAACGCGTGGCTTCGTCCAGCGCGCGGCTGATATTCGCCAGCCCCTGCGTCAGCTCCGCTGTCGTCGGCCAGCCGAAGCCGATGCGCATCAGCGCGCGCTCCTGCTCGAACCAATGGCCGGGTCCGACAAAGGTGGCGTATTTGTCGTTGAGCACACGGTAGAAGGTTTCGATATCGACCCGCGCATCGGCACGGATGCGCGGAAAGCACACTACGCCACCGGCAGGTTGCACCACCTGCAGGCGCGCTTCGCGCGCCAGCCAGTCGAGAGTCAGATCGCGATGACGCACAATCGCCGCGCGGATTGCCGGCAGAAAATTTTCGCGCCGACGAAAATACTGCCAGGCCACCTCCTCGTCGAGCGCGGATCCGCAGATGAAAATCTGCTCCTTCGCCGCGAGCAGGGTATGCATGCGCTCGCTATCCCTGCAGACCAGCCAGCCCAGACGCAAACCAGGCAGACCATAGGTTTTTGAAAGGCTTGCCACACTGATCACGTGCGCTGCGATCGATGCCGCAAGCGGCGGTGGCGACTGGTAGGCCATGTCGCGATAGGTTTCGTCGACCAGCAGAAAGCACCCACGGATGCGTGTGATTTCGATTAATTGGCGCAATTCGCTCTCGCCGAGCATCACGCCGGTCGGGTTGTGCGGGGTGGTGATGCTGACGAGTTTGGTATCCGGCCGGATCATCGCCGCGATGCGCCGCGCGTCGATGCGGAAGCCGTCGTCGAACTTGAGGTCGATGAAATCGATCTCCGCGCCGAGCGTTCGCGGCGTCTCGATATTGGTCGCGTAGTTCGGCCGCAGCACCAGCATGCGCTCGCCGCGTTCGAGCAGGGACGTGGCGACGATGAACAACGCCGACGCCGCACCGACCGTGAGCAGCACGTCGTTCGCGGCGACGGCATAGTCCGCGGCCAGCGCTGCGCGCAAAAACGGGTGACCGCGATGATCGCCGTAGCTCAAGACGAGCGCGCGCAGATCGAGATTCAGATCGGCGAAACGCGCATCGCGGAAAGAACTCTCGGTCAGATTGCACGCGATCTTCGCGTAACCGATCTGCTCGGGCGACTCGATTTCGATCGGCATGCGTTGGTAATCCATCGCGGCGCGCCTGACCTAGCCGAAAAACCAGTAGCAGAGCGCGATCGAGGTGACGATGCCGACGAAATCGGCCAGCAGGGCGCAGCCGACTGTGTGGCGCGCGCGCTGGATGCCGACCGCGCCGAAATACACGGCCAGCACATAGAACGTGGTCTCGGTGCTGCCCTGCACGGTCGCCGCGACCAGCGCGGGAAAACTGTCGACGCCCTGGGTCTTCATCGTCTCGATCAGCAGAGCGCGCGCCGCGCTGCCGGAGAAAGGTTTGGCCAACGCGGTCGGTAGCGCGTCGACGAAACGCGTATCCAGACCGAGGCCCTGCACGGCCAGGCGGATCGCTTCGAGCAGGAAATCCAGCGCACCCGAGGCGCGCAGCACGCCGATCGCACACAGCATTGCGACCAGGTAGGGCAGTAGATCCTTGGCCACATCGAAACCTTGTTTGGCACCGTCGATGAAACTTTCGTAGACCGGCACTTTTTTGACCGCACCGGCGAGCAGGAACAGCAGGATGATCGCGAACATCGCCAGATTGCCCGCTAGCGAGGAGAACGCGGCGAGGGCTGCGGGTGTCATCGAGGCGAGCAGGGCGATGAACGCGGCCAGCAGCAGGGCGAAGCCGCCGAGATAGGCGAGCACGACGCGATTATACAAATGCAATTTTTGCACGAAGGCCACGCTGAGCAGACCGGTCAATGCCGACGCACAGGTCGCCAGCAGGATCGGCAGAAACACCAGGGTCGGATCGTGCGCACCCTGCTGCGCGCGATACATGAAAATCGTCACCGGCAGCAGGACCAGGGACGACGAGTGCAGCACCAGGAACAGAATCTGCGCATCGCTTGCGGTGGTCGGATCCGGATTCAGCGTTTGCAGCTCGCGCATCGCGCGCAGACCCATCGGCGTCGCCGCATTGTCGAGGCCGAGCATGTTGGCGGCAAAGTTCAGGGTGATCAGGCCGATCGCCGGATGTCCGCGCGGCACTCCGGGCATCAGGTGCGCGAACAGCGGCCCGAGCGCACGCGCGAGCAGGTCGATCAGACCGGCAGCTTCCGCGATACGCAGAAAACCCAGCCACAGAGTCAGCGTGCCGAACAGCAGGATCACCACTTCAACCGACAGCCTGGCCATGTCGAACAGCGCGGCGATCATCGCGGCGAACACGGCCGCGTCGCCGCCGATCAGCCAGCGCGCCAGTGCGGCGACCGCGGCAACGAGGAAAAATCCGAGCCAGAGGCGATTGAGCATGCGCTAAGCTTCGATGGCGGGTGGCAAGCATGCCATAGAGCGCGCTATCGGGTCGCGCCGGTTTGACCTCCCGATATTCGAACTCGGCGAACGCCGCCAACAGGTGCTTGAAAGAACGATGCGGATGAGTGAAAAGCCTTTTTCAGCCGCATGCGAGCGCAACCGCGATCCGATTCTTGCGCTGCTGCGCCGGCATTTCGCCGACCGCAGGCAGGCGCTGGAAATCGGCAGCGGCAGCGGCCAGCATGCGGTGCATTTTGCCCACGCGTTGCCGCAGCTGATCTGGCAGTGCTCGGATCGGTCCGAAAATTTGCCGGGCATACGCCTGTGGCTGACCGAGGCAGCCTTGCCGAATACGCCAGCGCCGCTGGACCTGGACGTGGCTGCCGGCAATTGGCCACAAGTTCGCTACGATGCAATCTTCAGCGCGAACACGCTGCATATCATGGGCTGGCCGGAAGTCGTGACGATGTTCGCCGCGCTGCCGGCGATCACTTCCGCGGATGCCAAGCTCGCGATCTACGGCCCGTTCAACTACGACAGAAAGTATACAAGCGCAAGCAATGCCGATTTCGACCGGTCGCTCAAGGCGCGTGCCGCGCATATGGGCATTCGCGATTTCGAACAAGTCGACCGCTTGGCGCAGACGGCGGGTTTCATGCTGCTCGAGGACGCCGCAATGCCGGCCAACAATCGCTGTCTGGTCTGGCAGCACAAATAGGTTTCGACGAAAGCGTCAGGTCGCGTCTTCGTTTTCGCGCCACTCGAAGCGATAGCCCAGACCGTAGATCGAGGCGATCGGGTGGACGCTGAGATCAGCGAGTTTGCGCCGGCGGAATTCGACTGGCGTCAGGACCATAGGCTGGCCGCGCACGCGCGCTGCGCCGCGCGCCAGATTGCAGAAGGATTTTTCCGCGTCCGAAATGATCGTGGTGATTGCCTGATGGTTAGCGCTCGGAGTGTCCCGACTCGTAGTAGTCGCGGCGCGCGAACAGATCGGGCTTGATCAGATCGATGAAGGCGTGGGCCTGTGCGCTGAGGTATTTGCCTTTGCGCACGACCACGCCGTAACTGCGTTGCGGGAAATAGCGGCGCATATTGCGCACGCTAAGGCGTTCGTGATCGGCCGCAGTAATGCAGATGCCGGTCACGATCGAGATGCCCAGACCCATCGCGACGTATTGCTTGATCACTTCCCAGCCGCCGACCTCGATCGCGACGTGATAGGGCACCTTGCGCTGCTGGAACACCAGATCGACCAGACGATACGTGGTCAGGCGCTGCGGCGGCAGGATCAATCCGTACGGCGACAAATCCTCGAGCGCAATGTCTTCCGTCGCCGCCAATACGTGATCGCGCGGCAGGATCAGCATCGGATCGAACCACTGCACCGGCTCATAGGACAGATCGTGCGGTACGTCGAGCATTGAGCCGACCGCGAAATCGACCTGATCCGAACGCAGCAGGGCGAGGCCGTCCTTGCCGGTGACGTTGGCCAGTTGCAGGCGCACGTCGGGATGGCGTTCGCGGTAGTCGCGCACCAGCGGCGGCAGCAGGTACTGGATGGTCGAGGCGCCCGCGGCGATATGGATCTGCTGTGCTTCCATGCCGCGTTGCTGCAGGCGGAATTGGCGGTCGAGATTCTCCATGCCCTCAACCAGCGGCCGCGCGAGGTCGTACAGCAGCTGGCCCTCATGGGTCAGCGCCAGGCGCGGCCGTGTGCGCTCGAGCAGACGCGTGCCGAATTCCGCTTCTAGCGCGGACAGCTGCAAGCTTACCGACGAGGGCGACAGAAACAGCGATTCAGCCGCGCGCGCGACGCTGCCGAACTTGACCGCATAGCAGAAAGCACGCAGTTGCTTGAGGCGGTTGCCCTTGTAGTAGAAGCGCGCCGACCCGGTGCCGCCCGCGCGTTTCGTGCGCGCTTTGCTTTTGCGCCGCCCGACTGGCGTGTTGCGAGTCTTTGTTACAGTCTCATTGCGTTTGTCCATCAGGTTTTTCGCCGTTCATTATTTTCGATTCAATGACTTGCAGATCATTTGACAATGTCAAAGTATTGAATTGAAACATTCAGTTTGTCAAATCGGATCGGCGAGCATAGTCTGCTGCCATGCAACATGCTTTGGGGTAGCGACGGTGACGCTGGGCATCGCACAGACACACGACAAGTGGGCGGCGACGCAGTCGCAGGACAGGCGCGTCAATCTCTTGTCGCAGGTGCCAGCGGATGCTGGCCTCGCCCCGATCACCAAGGCGGATTTTGTCGGTTGCGTCGATCGCTGCGTGCGTCTGCTGGTTGTCGAATCGAAGGCGGCGATTGCGATGCTTGAGTCGGCGCAGGCGCAGCTGCGCGGCTGGCTGTACAGCAAGACGCAGGCGCTGGACGACGGCACGCTCGTCGACTTCGCCCTGTTCGATGCCGCGATCCTGAGCATCGAAGAACGCTGGCCGCAGAGCGGTGCGCAGGGCCAGGCCCATCTGCTGCATGCCTCGCGTCTGCTCGCCGAATCGGTGTACGCGAAAACCTGAAAACGCCGAACGCTGCGGCGTCCGGAATCGCAATTCCGGGCTTCGCCGTCGCCGCTACCCTTCACCAAGACCCTTTCCTGACCGTATCAAGGAACCGAAATGAAAGCCTCTTTGCCCACCGCCGAACAGATCAAGCTCGACTGGACCAACAACCCGCGCTGGGCCGGCATCAAGCGCAACTACACGGCCGAGGATGTCGTGCGTCTGCGCGGCACGGTCGCGGTCGAGCACTCGCTCGCGCGTCTGGGCGCGGAGAAATTGTGGCGCTCGCTGCACAGCGAAGACTTCGTCAATGCGCTCGGCGCGTTGACCGGCAATCAAGCCATGCAGCAGGTCAAGGCCGGGCTCAAGGCGATTTACCTCTCGGGCTGGCAAGTCGCGGCGGACGCGAACCTCGCCGGTCAGATGTATCCGGATCAGTCCCTGTATCCGTCCGATTCGGTGCCCGCTGTGGTCAGGCGCATCAACAACGCGCTGCTGCGTGCCGACCAGCTGTATCACGCCGAGGGCGACGACAGCATCGACTTTCTGCAGCCGATCGTGGCCGACGCCGAGGCCGGTTTCGGCGGCGTGCTCAATGCGTTCGAGCTGATGAAGGCGATGATCGAAGCAGGTGCTGCGGGTGTGCACTTCGAGGATCAACTCGCCTCGGTGAAAAAATGCGGGCATATGGGTGGCAAGGTGCTGGTGCCGACGCGTGAAGCGGTCGAGAAGCTCAATGCCGCACGCCTCGCCGCCGATGTGTGCGGTGTGCCGACCCTGGTCGTCGCGCGCACCGATGCGGAAGCCGCCGATCTGCTGACCAGCGATGTCGATGCGAACGACAAACCGTTTGTGATCGGCGAGCGTACCGTCGAAGGTTTCTACAAGACCAAGAACGGCCTGGATCAGGCGATCAGTCGCGGCCTGGCTTATGCGCCGTACGCCGATCTGGTCTGGTGTGAAACCGGCAAGCCTGATCTGGTGTTCGCCAAGCAGTTCGCCGACGCGATCCATGCGAAGTTCCCGGGCAAAATGCTCGCCTACAATTGCTCGCCAAGCTTCAACTGGAAGAAAAATCTCGACGATGCGACGATCGCAAAATTCCAATCGGTAATCGCCGGCTACGGCTACAAATTCCAGTTCATCACCCTGGCCGGTTTCCATGCGCTCAACTACTCCATGTTCAATCTCGCGCACGGCTATGCGCGTCGCCAGATGAGCGCCTTCGTCGAGTTGCAGGAAGCCGAGTTCGCCGCGGCCGACAGGGGCTTCACCGCGGTCAAGCACCAGCGCGAAGTCGGCACCGGTTATTTCGATGCGGTGACGCAGACGATCCAGCAGGGCCAATCCTCGACTACCGCGCTCAAGGGTTCGACCGAGGAAGAGCAATTTCACCCGCACGCGTCGGCGGCCTGACACACGCCGGGCTGAATCGCAAAAGCGGCGATGGAAACGTTTTCATCGCCGCTCGCCGCAGATGCCGGCAAGAAGCGGCTTTTTCGCGTAAGATAACGACGTCTACACATAACTCTTCGCAAAGGAAAAGTCGTGTCGTCGTCACCGTCCCAGCCCGCGTCGGAGGCTGCCGAAGCCCTCGCTGCCGCCGATGACCGGCCGCTCGGAGGCAGGCTGGCACGCCAGCTCTCCGATGCCGAATTTGCCTTGTTCTGCGCGGTCGGTGTGCCGCGCGAGCTGACCCGCGGTGAGACGATCTTCCGCAAGGGCGAACACGGCCGCAGCATGTTCGTGATCGAGAGCGGGGAAATCGATCTCGAATTCGGCGATGGCCTGGCGAACAAGCAGCTCGGGCCGCGCGAGTTTCTCGGCGAGCTGGCCTTGTTCATCGGCAATCACGCGCGCGTGGCAAGCGCGATAGCGACCGAGCCGAGCAGCCTGCGCGTCATCGACCATATCGTGTTCGAGGCCGTTCTCGAGAAAGAGCCGCTGCTGCTCGCGCAATTCATGCGCCGCTCGTTCGCCTATCTCGTCGCCAGCGAACAGCAGCTGATCACCTATCTCAAGCGCCGCAACGAGGATCTAATCTCCACCCTGCACTCGCTGCGTCAGACGCAGACGCAGTTGTCCACCGCGAGCAGTCTGATCTGCACCGACGAATTGACCGGCTTGAACAATCGTCGCGGCCTATACCAGTTCCTCGCGGGCGCGCAGCGCGCGGCCGGGACACGCCTTGCGCTGTTCCTCGTCGATGTGGACGAGTTCAAGAAAATCAACGATGAGCACGGCCATCTGGTCGGCGACCATGCGCTCACCCTGGTTGCGCGCGAGTTGCGCAACTGCATCGGCCCTGCCGACCTATGCTGCCGTCTGGGCGGCGACGAATTCGCCGTGCTCATCCAGCTTCCGCACCGGGAAGATCCCGGAAAGCACGCCGCCGAGATCGCCGCCGCGGTGCGCGCGCGGCGCCTGCCTGCACCCCACGAAACGCTGTCGATCTCGGTCAGCGTCGGCGCGAGCCTGTGCGACGAGCATACCGACTGGTCGACGTGGTACAGCATCGCCGATCGCGCGCTGTACGCGGCCAAAGGCGACGGCGGCGACGGCTGGCGGCTGGGTTTCTAGCGCGCGCCGCCGAGCCTACCTAGCCAGCCCGCGCGGTTTCGCGCACAATGACTGTTGGAGTTGACTGCGCTCAACGCGGTGTGGGCGGCGGAGTCGCCGGGGCCGCGCTAGGATTCACGAGCAAGTCGTGGGTGAACCGCGAACCTGTGGAAAGTTGGGGCTCGCCTCGTGCTCACCTCAACTTGCGAACCGGCGCGTCAGGCGAGCCTCAACGGCAGTTTGCGCAAACGCTGGCCGGTTGCGGCGAACACCGCATTGGCGACGGCGGGCGCGATCGGCGGCGTTCCCGGTTCGCCGCAGCCGCCCATCTTGTCGGTGCTTGGCACGATATGCACTTCCACGTGCGGCATTTCGTTGAGACGCAGCACGGTATAATTGTGGAAATTGCTCTGCTCGATCTTGCCGTCCTTCAAGGTGAGTTCGGAGTGCAGCGCCGCGCCCAGACCGAACGCGATGCCCGACTGCATCTGCGCCTCCACCGTGAGCGGGTTGACCACGGGGCCGCAGTCGATCGCGCAGACCACGCGATGCACCTTGATCTGCTTGTTGGCAACCGACACTTCGGCAATCTGCGCGACATAGCTGCCGAACGACTGATGCACGGCGATGCCCGCTGCGTGACCTTTCGCCAGCGGCTTGCCCCAGCCGAATTTCTGCGCAGCCAGATCGAGCGCGAGGCGTTCGCGTGATTTTTCCGGCAGCAGCGCGCGGCGATATGTCAGCGGATCCTGCTTTGCCGCATGCGCAAGCTCGTCGAGGAAACTCTCGACGACGAAGGCCGTGTGCGAATGCCCGACCGAGCGCCACCAGAGCACCGAAATCGGGCTGCTCGGCGAATGCAGATCAACGCGATGCGCCGGAATATTTTCCAGATACGGTGCGTCCGCCGCACCTTCGACCGAGGTCGCGTCGATGCCGTCCTTGATCATCATCGGCGCGAACGGCGTGCCGGCAATGATCGACTGGCCGACGATCGTATGCGACCACGCCGCGGGCTTGCCGTCCTTGCCCAGCGTCGCGCGCAGCTTCGACAGCCACATCGGCCGGTAGTAACCGCCGTGGATATCGTCTTCGCGCGTCCATACCACTTTCACCGTCTTGCCCGACGCCTTGGCGACCTGCACCGCTTCGGTCACATAATCGCTGGTCGGGTTCGCGCGCCGGCCGAAGCCGCCGCCGAGAAACATCGTGTGGATGCGCACCTGCTCGGGCTTGAGGCCGAGGATTTTCGCCGACAGGTTCTGATCCATCGTCTGGAACTGCGTGCCGGTATAGATGTCCGCGCCATCTTTGCCGATCTCGACTGTGCAGTTTTCCGGCTCCATCGGCGCGTGCGCGAGGAACGGCACTTCGTATTCGGATTCAATGACCTTAGTGCCCTTGAACGCTGCATCGACATCGCCCGCCTGCTTGGCCACGGTGCCAAGCGTCTGCGCCTGCTTGCGATAGTCCTCGCGCAGGCCTGTGGTCGAAATCGTCGCACCCGTGCCGAGATCCCAATCGATCGTCAGCGCATCGCGGCCCTGTTTGGCCGCCCAGAAGTGCTTGGCCAAAACAGCGACGCCGCTGGGCACCTGCACCACTTCGACCACGCCGGCGATGGATTTTGCCTTCGCGGCATCGAAGGATTTGACCTTGGCACCGAACACCGGCGCGCGCGCGACCACGGCGATCAGCATGTTCGGTCGCTTCACGTCGATGCCGAATTCGGCCGTGCCGGTGACCTTGGCCTTGCTGTCCAGACGCTGCGTCGGCTTGCCGATCAGGGTGAATTCTTCGATGCCCTTGAGCTTGACCGCATCGGGCATCGGCAACTTCGCTGCCGCCTCGGCCAGCTCGCCGTAGCTCGCCTTGTTCGCGCCGCACATCACAAAGCCTTTTTCGGTGTGGCAGTCCGCTGCCTGCGTCTTCCACTTTTGCGCAGCCGCGGCGATCAACAGCGCACGCGCGGTCGCGCCGGCGTGGCGCAGCTGATCGAACGATTCCCAAGTGCTGGTCGAGCCGCCGGTCATCTGGATGCCAAACACGGTGTGTGCATACTCGGGCGCAGCAGGCGCGTGTTCGACGTGTATCTTCGACCAATCGCAGTCGAGCTCTTCGGCGATGACCATCGGTATCGACGTCCATACGCCCTGGCCCATTTCCGAGTGCTTGAGCAACACCGTGACCGTGTCGTCCAGCGCAATGCGCACGAACGCATTCGGTGGAATCGGCGCAGGTTTCTTCGCTGCGTCCTGCGCAAACGCACGGCGCATGCCGGGCGGCATAAAGCACGCGACGACCAGACCTGCGGACAGCGTCGCGCCAGTCTTCAAGAAGTCGCGCCGCTTCACTTTCAAGTCCTCCGTTGCGAGACGAGGCTTCGCGCTCAAGCCCTCCCCTTCAAGGGGAGGGTTGGGTGGGGATGGTGTGTGAGCGACGTTTGAAGCATCGGCCACGACCCCGGAAAAATTCATGCCTTCACGCCACATGGCCGGCCTCCTCGATTGAACCCGCCACCTTGATCAATTCGGCCGCGCGATGCACGCCGGCACGAATGCGCTGGTAAGTGCCGCAGCGGCAGATATTGCCGCTCATCGCCGCGTCGATGTCGGCATCGCTCGGCGCGGGCTTCTGTTTGAGCAAGGCGGCCGCGGCCATGACCTGGCCGGACTGGCAATAGCCGCATTGCACGACGTCGGCCTCGATCCACGCGCGCTGCACCGGATGGCTGCCGTCGCTCGATAGCCCTTCGATCGTGGTGATCTGCTTGCCGGTCAGCGCACTCGCGGGTGTGACGCAGGAGCGAATCGCCGCGCCATCCACGTGCACGGTGCAGGCGCCACATTGCGCCATGCCGCAACCGAATTTGGTGCCGGTCAATCCGATCACGTCGCGCAGCACCCATAACAGCGGCATATCGGCGGGCGCATCGACTTCATGGTCGTGCCCGTTGATCGAAAGTTTCATGCGACACCTCGCTGATGAATGGTTGACTGCGAACCTCGTCGAGATTACTCCGCGAAAATTACCGAATCCAGCGCGCGGTGATTAAAAAGTTGCCAAGAACAAGCAACAACCATCCACAGGATCAGGCCAATAGCGCGAGATCGCCAGGGCGGTCGAGATCCAGGGCGAGTGCCTCGTTGGCGATCGCGATAACCTGATCGCGCCGCGCTGCCAGCAGATCGCGCGCGCCGCGATCGCCCTCCAGGGTCTGCAGGTCCGCGAACCACGCTCGCGGCAGCAGAGCCGGCACGCCGAGATGGCCGACATAAAGCGACGCGGCGGCGCACAAAGGTTGCGGTCGCCACGCGGCACACAGGGATTCGAGGTGCGCCGCTTCGAGATGCGGCTGGTCGCAGAGCACGATCAGTGCGCCGATGCACGTGGAAGACAGCGCCGCAATGCCCGCGCGCAGGGAAGCGCCCATGCCAGCCTGCCAATCCGCGCAATCGACGCGGCGCAAAGGCAAATCTTGCACTTGTGTAAAAATGGAATCGGCCTGTGCACCAAGCACGATCACCGCATCGCCCGGCGCGGTCGCCATAGCAGCACGTGCCGCACGCCACACCAGCGTCTCGCCGCGATAGATCAGCAATTGCTTCGTTTCACCCAAGCGCGTGGAACTGCCGGCGGCCAGCAGCACAACGCCGTGCACGGCGCGAGTATCCATCGCTGCTGTCGGCATGTTGCTAAGCAGCCGCAGAGACTGCCGCGGATCCGCGCGTCGAGAAATATTGCTGCAGCTCGGCCGCGATCGCGAGTGCGATCGTTTCGGCACCGTGGCCGCCCAGGTCGAGGCCGACCGGCGCGTGCAGGCGCGCACGCAGGCGCTGCGCAGTTGCCGTGTCGAGTTCGCCGAGCAGTGCATCGCGGCGCGCGGAGGGTCCGAGCAGGCCGATATAGCCCGCGTCGCTGTCCGCGCAGTAGCGCAAATGCGCAAGATCGATCGCGTAGTTATGACTCATCACGATGATCGCGTCGGCGTGTTTGTCGCCGAGTTCTGTCGCCGCGACTTCCGGTGTCAGATCGAGTAGGTGATCGACGCGTGCCGCCAGCGCGAACGCGGCCCAGCGACCACGATGCTCGACCGCAGTGACGAACCAGCCCATGCGCTGCGCAATGGCCGTCAGTGACGGGGTTTCGGGCCCGGCGCCGAGCAGCAGCAGGCGCGGCGGTGGATCTATGCGCAAGGTCAAGTTGGGCGCCACCGCTGCATTGCTGGCGCGGCCCGTTGCATCCCAGCGCAGCTCAGCTGGTGACGCGATGGATTCTGGAGCAAACCTGGCGATGCCTGCACCGGTGTCCGCGCCGGACGTGGTCAGCGCCAGATCGACAGCGACGCCTTGCTCGAGTGCGCCGAACAGCGCGCGCGCCAGCGGTCCCTGCGGCGGCAGCGGCAGCAACAGCAGGTGCACGCGGCCGCGGCAGCCGATGCCGCTGCCAAACAACAGGTCGTCGTCGCCGCGCGTATCGAAATCGACGGCCGCTGCGTGTGCGCTCGCATGGACTTCGCGAGCGGCGTGTTCGAGCGCGGGTTCGAGACAGCCGCCGCTGATCACGCCGTGACGCAAGCCGGTCGCATCGAGCAACACGAGCGCGCCCGGTTTCTGGTACGTGGAGCCATCGGTGGCGATGACCACGCCGAGCACGGCGAGCGCGTCGCGCGTGTGGATGCGCCACAAGGTATCGAGCAGGCCGCGCAGGCCGCCACAGGTTCGCCGGGTCTCGCTCAATTCCATCGCACTCGCATCGTTGGTGGGACGAGCGGCAATGGTAACGCCTGCGCCGGTCGCAAGCGTCAATCAGCTGCGTGCGGAGAGTCGGCGGTACTGGATCGCCTCGCTCAAGTGCGGCGTTTCGATCTGCGCGCAAGCGGCCAGATCGGCGATCGTGCGCGCGACGCGCAGGATGCGATGGTAGGCGCGCGCGGACAGGCCGAGCTTGTCCAGTGCGCGTTCGAGCAGGGCGCGGTCGCGTGCCGACAGCGCACAGTCGCGCTGCACCTCGCGATGCTTGAGCGCGGCATTGGCCTTGCCTGCGCGTTGCATTTGCAGCTGGCGCGCCGCGAGCACACGCTCACGCACGTTCGCGCTCGATTCGCCGGCCTGACCGGCGCTGCCCAGTTCCACCAGCGGTACGCGTGGCACTTCGATCTGCAGATCGATGCGGTCGAGCAACGGGCCGGAAATGCGTGCACGGTAGCGGCGTATCGCGTCTGGCGTGCACGCGCAGCGGCCCGAGGCATCGCCGGCATAGCCGCACGGGCACGGATTCATTGCCGCGACCAGTTGGAATGCGGCGGGAAATTCGGCCTGACGTGCGGCGCGCGAAATCGCGATGCGTCCGGATTCGAGCGGTTCGCGCAAAACCTCGAGCACGTGCCGATCGAACTCGGGCAATTCATCGAGAAACAACACGCCGTGATGCGCGAGCGAAATCTCGCCAGGCCGCGGCTGCGAGCCGCCACCAACCAGCGCGACCGCCGATGCCGTGTGGTGAGGCGCGCGAAATGCGCGAAGTTTCCAGCTCGCCGCGTCGATGCCATGGCCCGCAACGGAACGCACCGCGGCGAGTTCGAGTGCTTCTTCTTCTTCGAGCGGCGGCAGGATTCCGGCAAGCCGGCTCGCCAGCATCGTCTTGCCGGTTCCGGGCGGCCCGACCAAAAGAAGATGATGGGCTCCAGCCGCGGCGATCTCGAGCGCCCGGCGCGCCTGAGCCTGGCCGCGCACGTCGGAAAGATCCGGCACGTGCGCGATCGAATGTTGCCCCATGGATTCGATCGCCTCTGCGCGCGGCAATTCGCAACGCCCGGCGAGATGCGCACACACCGCCAGCAGCGAGTCGGCGATGCGCACGTCGGCGTCGCGTGCGAGCGCAGCCTCGTTGCCGTTGCCGCGAGGTACGACCATGCGGCGTCCGGCTTCGGCCGCATGCAGCACCGCCGGCAGCACGCCGTGCACGGATCGCAGTTCACCCGAGAGCGCGAGCTCGCCGATGAATTCGTGCGCGGCGAGCGCCTCGCGCGGGATGCAGCCGTTCGCAGCGAGAATACCGAGCGCGATCGG
>NZ_DATBQK010000047.1:0-36045 GCF_036560865.1 Rudaea sp. | reverse complement strand
TACAAATTGCAAAAGAACAGGTTTGATCAGATACGCTGCGGGGCAATCCTGTGCACGCTGCGAATCTCGACCGTGGGCGAGGAAAGCGCGGACAGGTCGCCGCCGTCCGTCTCGCGCAACACGGCCAGCGCGGCGCCCGTGCCCTTGCCGGTCCACGCGGAACACACGATCGTTCCGCGCGCCTGATCGTCGCCATCGCTTCGCACCCCCAATGCCGTGCCCGGCGCAGGCAACGAGTCGGAATTGAATGCGATGTTATGCAGCCAGCGTTTGTTGCCACCCTTGTAGTGCAGGCGCGCGACGACTTCCTGGCCGGGATAACAGCCCTTGCTCACACTGGTCGCCTGCAAGTCGCCGAGGCCGATCCACGATGGCAGCAGGCGATCCTCGAGAGCGGCATCGAGCGTCACCAGACCCGCCTCGATATCCGCGAGCGCGTCGCGGTTGCGGGCAACCTTGGAATCCTGCGTAACGATTGGTGCGGCTCGCGCATCGCGCAACCACAGCCAGCGCTGCGCATGGCCAGGCAGTGCGATGCAGGTACCCAGCCCGCTGGTTTCGATATTTGTGCCGATGGGCAAACTGACAGAGTCGGGGCTGTCAGCGTGCGCCACGATCAGATAGGCGTGCATATCCTCGATCACGCCCAGCTGCAGCTTCGAGCGAAATACGTAACGGGCCAGGGCGTCACGCGTTCGCGCTGCCGAACCGCCGCGCAGGATCAGGCGCAGGCGTTCGTCGTTGTCGCGCAGCAGGTGAAAGAATGCGCGCACGCGGCCCTGTGCGGACAGCCACGCGCTCCATTGCCAATCGCCGTTCGCCAGCGCCATCACGTCGCTGGAAAACTGTGCCTGCGCAAACGCGACGGCTTCGGGACCGACTATCTCGATCAATTGCGGTGGTGGCAGGGCGATCGGCATATCCAAGGTTACCTGGTGCGATCCGCGCAGCGTGTCGGCGCGATCATCGACAGCGCAGTTTCACATGCGCGGTGGATTTCGGCGCTATAATTCTGCATCGCAGCGGATGTGGGTATGTCTGCGCGGCAATCAAGCGACGGCAGCAACTCAAGGTACCTGGCGCAACCAAGACGTCCCATGTCCGAACCGACTCCCGCAGAAAGCCTGCCACCGCCCGACGCCGACGCCGCGCCAGCGGACACCACGATAATACCGGTTCCGCTCAAACAGCCCAAGGAAATCGGCGGTCGTGACGGGCCCGAGCCGACACGTTACGGCGACTGGGAGAAAAACGGTCGCTGCATCGATTTCTGACTATCCGGCACCTCCGCGCAATCCTTAAACAATACAGTTCCCGCCAAGCACGTCCGCAGCCACAGACAAGGCCAGTCACGCATGCCGCAAGCCGCACGTCCGACATCACCGTATCTGCAAATCTATCGCTGGCCGCTGAGCATGGCGTTGTCGATCCTGCACCGTGCGACCGGTGTCGCGCTCGCGGTTGGCACCATATTGCTGGTCGCGTTGTTGCTCGCGCTCGCATCCGGTCCTGAAAGTTATGCCCGCGTGCGCGGTTTCGCCGGATCGTGGTTCGGCCTGATCCTGCTGTTCGGCTGGAGCTGGGCGCTTTGCTTTCATCTGTGCAACGGCATCCGCCACCTGTTCTGGGATGCGGGCTACGGATATTCCATTCAGCGCGCGCGGGCCAGCGGCCTGGCCGTGGTCGTGGTCAGCGTCGTGCTTACCGCCTTGATCTGGGCCTGCGTCATTGCGCAGGGAGGTGCGGCATGAGTGACGAGAACGTACGCAACCAGTCTGGGCCAGTGGCAACGACGAACGCGCGCGCCGTGGATTACCAGACTCCGCTGAAGCGCGTATTGGCGCTGGGCTCGGCACGCGGCGGCACGCATCATTTCATCACGCAGCGCGTGACTGCGCTTGCGTTGATTCCGTTGACCCTATGGGCCCTTGCGCTCGCGCTCGCATTGGTGCGCGCGGACTATGCGCATGCGCGCGCGATCCTGCATCACACGTTCGCCGCAGTGTGGCTGTCGGCGTTCGTGGTCGCCGTGTTCTGGCACGCGCAACTGGGCCTGCAGGTGGTGATCGAGGACTATGTGCACACGCGCTGGCTGGAGGTCGTGTCGCAGCTCGCGGTCAAGTTCTTTTGCGTAATCGGCGCGCTGACTGCGGTGGTCGCGATCGGTCGCATCGCATTCGCGTGAAATCCAAGCGAGGCGGGATGCCTTGCCCGCGAATCAGGCACGCATGTGCTTGATTCGACGTGTCTGAAAAAAGTCCAGGATGGACTTGTTTTCAGACAATCAGATAACGGAAAAAAGTATAAAAATGGCAGCGTACAAGATCGAACAGCACAAGTACGACATCGTCGTGGTCGGCGCCGGCGGTGCGGGTCTGCGCGCGACGTTCGGGCTCGCGGCGAAGGGCCTCAAGACCGTATGCCTGACCAAGGTATTCCCGACGCGTTCGCACACGGTTGCGGCGCAGGGCGGCATCTCGGCCGCGCTCGGCAATATGGGCGATGACGACTGGCGCTACCACTTCTACGACACGATCAAGGGTTCGGACTGGCTCGGTGATCAGGACGCGATCGAATACATGTGCAAGGAAGCGCCGGCTGCGGTGATCGAGCTTGAACATTACGGTGTGCCGTTCTCGCGCACCGAGGAAGGCAAGATCTACCAGCGCCCGTTCGGCGGCATGACGACGAAATATGGCGAAGGCCCGCCCGCGCAGCGCACCTGCGCCGCGGCCGACCGCACTGGTCACGCGATGCTGCATACGCTGTATCAGCAATCGCTCGCCCACGACGCGCAGTTCAAGATCGAATACTTTGCGCTCGACCTGATCTTCGATGCCGATGGCGTGTGCCGCGGCGTGCTCGCACTCGATATGGCCGAAGGCAGCCTGCATCTGTTCCGCGCACACGGCGTCGTGCTCGCGACCGGCGGGTACGGTCGCGCGTATCTCACCGCGACGTCCGCGCACACCTGCACCGGTGATGGCGGCGGCCTCGCCGCGCGCGCGGGGCTGGCATTGCAGGACATGGAGTTCGTGCAGTTTCACCCGACCGGTATTTACGGTGCAGGTTGCCTGATCACCGAGGGCGTGCGTGGCGAAGGCGGTATCCTGCGCAACTCGAACGGCGAGCGTTTCATGGAGCGTTACGCGCCGCATTACAAGGATCTGGCTTCGCGCGATGTCGTTGCACGGTCGATGACGATTGAAATCCGCGAAGGCCGCGGAGTCGGCGAACACAAGGACCACATCCTGCTCGATCTGACCCATCTCGGCCCCGATGTGATCCACGAGAAGCTGCCCGGCATCGCCGAGAGCGCGCGTATCTTCGCCGGCGTCGATGTGACCAAGCAGCCGATCCCGGTGTTGCCGACCGTGCACTACAACATGGGCGGCATTCCGACCAACTACCACGGCGAAGTCGTACAGAAAGTCGGCAACGATCCGGACAAGGTCGTGCAAGGGCTCTACGCGATTGGCGAGGCCGCCTGCGTTTCGGTGCACGGCGCGAATCGGCTGGGCTCGAATTCGCTGCTCGATCTGGTGGTATTCGGTCGCGCGGTCGCGAATCGCTGTGGTGAGACGATCAAGTCGGGTGCAGCGCACAAGACCCTGCCCGAGTCGGTTTGCGACAGGGCCCTGGCCAGCCTGGACAAGCTGCGCAACGCAAACGGTTCACAGTCGACTGCCGATATCCGCCTGAATATGCAACGCACGATGCAGAGCGACGCGACCGTGTTCCGCACCTCGAAGACGCTCAAGGATGGCTGTGCCAAGATGGATGCGGTGTTCAAGAGTTTCGATGACGTGCGCGTCGCCGATCGCTCATTGGTGTGGAATTCCGACCTGATCGAAACCTACGAATTGCAAAATCTTCTCTATAACGCGGTGGCGACGATCAATTCCGCCGAGCAGCGCCACGAATCGCGCGGCGCGCACGCGCGCGAAGATTTCCCAAACCGCGACGACGCCAATTGGCAGAAGCACACGCTGGTCAAGGTCGACGAGACGGGTGCGTGCAGTTTCGATTTCCGTCCGGTGCATATGAACACGCTGACCGACGACGTGAAGACGGTGCCGCCGAAGACGCGGGTGTACTAGTTCAGAAGACGTATGGATTCAGTTGACAGGATGCGATGAGCAATGGGCACATTTTCGCTATTTCACTGGCTCGTGGTGTTTGTGCTGTTGCTTGTTGCACCGCTTTTCGTGCTTCTTTCGCCCAGGGTCACAGGCTACGAAAAGCTGGGCTGGGTCATCGTTACCGTGTTTTCATCGTGGATTGGTCTTGCGGTTTTTCTCATCGTCACTGCCGGCCGCCCGAAACTTTCAAATCTGGAATAATCGTCCATGGCTGAGTTCTCGCTCCCCAAGAATTCCAAAGTACAAAAAGGCAAAAAGTATCCAGCGAAGGCGGGTGCGAAGAACGTGCGCACATTCCGCGTCTACCGCTGGAACGAGGAAGACGGGCAGAATCCGCATATCGATGAGTACGAAATCGATCTGGCGAGCTGCGGGCCGATGGTGCTCGACGCGCTGATCAAGATCAAAAACGAGATCGACTCGACGCTGACCTTCCGCCGCTCCTGCCGCGAAGGTATCTGCGGATCGTGCGCGATGAACATCGACGGTCACAACACGCTCGCCTGCACCAAGGCGATCGAGGACTGCACGGGTGATGTGAAGATCTACCCCTTGCCGCATATGCCGGTGGTCAAGGATCTGGTGCCCGACCTCACACACTTCTATGCGCAGTACGCCTCGATCAAGCCCTGGCTGCGCACGCAGACACCGCCACCGCCTGACGCCGAGCGCCTGCAATCGAAGGAGGATCGCGCCAAGATCGATGGCCTCTACGAATGCATTCTCTGTGCCTGCTGTTCGACAGCGTGCCCGAGCTATTGGTGGAACAGCGACAAGTACCTGGGGCCCGCGATCCTGTTGCAGGCCTATCGCTGGATCGTCGATTCGCGCGACGAGGACACGGGCGCACGCTTGGATGATCTTGAAGACCCATTCAAGCTTTACCGCTGCCACACGATCATGAATTGCACCAACACCTGCCCGAAAGGACTCAATCCGGCCAAGGCGATCGGTGAGATCAAGAAATTGATGGTGGAACGCAAGTCGGTTTAGCTCGGATCGCAATGGGGACGACATGGACGCACGTCTGATTTTCTGGCCCGCGGTGGCGATGGTGGTACTGACCATCATCATGACCTTCCGCATGTTCTTCGAGCGCTCGCGCCAGATACGCGCCGAGGGAGTGCGCTGGCGCGAAGTCTCCACCAGCAGCAAGATGAATGCGCGCCTTGCCGACACGCGCTCGGCGGACAACTACCGCAACCTGTTCGAAACGCCGACGCTGTTCTATGCGGCCTTGATCGTTGCCTTTCTCACCGCGCAGGTGAATGTGCTCACCTTGAGTCTGGCCTGGGTTTTCGTTGGCTCGCGATACATGCACAGCGCGATTCACACCACTGGCAATCGCATCCGCTACCGCCTGCCGGTATTTTTCTTCAGCTGCCTGATGCTGTGGATTCTCTGGGGTGTGCTTGCGATCGGTCTGTTGCGGTGAGCGAAGCGGGTCGTTTGCGCTGGCGCTGCAGGCGCGGCATGCGCGAACTGGATCAATTGCTGGAATGGTATCTGGATACGCGCTATCCACAAGTGGACAATGCCGCAAAAGACGCATTCGCCGCACTGCTGGAACAACAGGATCCGGAGCTGTGGAACTGGCTGAGCGGCCGCGACACGCCGGCGGTCGCCGCATGGCAGCGCATCGTCGATGAAATCCGTACCCGCGATCGCGTTTGACTATCGGCCGTCGCGCTGGCTGGCGGCGGGCATCGTCGCGATTGCCTTGCTCGCCCTGGTCGCAATCGTAGCCAGCGGATTGAACGCCTGGATCAGGCTTGGGCTTGTCGTGGTTGTTGGCGCTTACGCTGCATGGTCATTGCGCGCTTTCCTGCGGCCGCGGTTCGATCATGTCACTTGGCACTCGGCTGGGCATTGGCGTTTGCGCGATGTGGCAGGACAGGAACATGTAGCCGAGTTCGTCCGCGCCACCGTGCTCGGCGCGCTGATCGTACTGATTCTGCGCATCGGCCCGGGACGAAAAATCGCTTTGCTGCTGCTGCCGGACAACTGCGATGCCGAAACGCAGCGCCGCCTGCGCGTACGGCTGACGCGTGCGCAGACGGATGAGTTGGCCTGATTTCCGGCGAAAAAAAACCGGCCTCCGAAGAGGCCGGTCGTGCCCTGCGTCCCTGCCCTGATGAAAGTGGTTTACTGGAACCGGTATTCGGCGCTGACCGAAACCAGGTTCGGGTCGAAGTTCAGGTCATTCTTCGCGGTTTTGAAATAGTCATAGTTCAAGCCAACCGAGAGATTGTTGCTGAAGTCGTAGCCGAAGCCGGCGCCTGCGTAGT
Source organism: Rudaea sp. (assembly GCF_036560865.1). Classification (GTDB taxonomy): domain Bacteria; phylum Pseudomonadota; class Gammaproteobacteria; order Xanthomonadales; family Rhodanobacteraceae; genus Rudaea. The sequence continues at coordinate 29,615 of NZ_DATBQK010000047.1, read as the reverse complement.
ACTTGTTGCTGGTGTCCTTGGTGCTCAGATAGGCCGGCAGCGACGCATCGACCGAGCCGGTCGCGAAGGCGCCCTTGACGTCGGCGCGGTACAGCCCGGCGCGACCGGAGAGATACCATTCGGGAGTCAGGTTGAAGTGGCCGTTGACACCTGCGGTCCAGCCCTTCACCGAGGCGCTTGGCAGGCCGGCAACGCCGACCGAATTGTTCACGTTGAACTTGCCGAGGTCGGTGTAACCGCCTTCGACGCCGAGCGCGACATTCGGATTCAGCGCCCAGCGATAGCCGAGATTGACGCCGTAGCCGGTGTCGGAGTCGTTGTAGATGCCTTTGTCGAGATTGGATTGGCCGACGTTGCCGTTGACGAAGAAACCACCGGCGCCGTTATTGTCGGCAGCGTGGCTGATCGCGGGAACGGCAGTCAGGGAAGCGGTGGCGAGGGCGATAGCCAACAACGTATTTTTCATGATGTGCTCCAATTACCTTGGGTTCGAACTGATTTGCCTTGCAGCGGGCGACATGCCTGCTGCGACGCGCGGCGCGAAGCGATTTCAAAACTCGCGTCTGTTGCCGTAGACAGGAGATAGGGCACGCAAGTGCAATTTCAATACTGTATGGTTTAGTAAATATTCAGCAAGATGACTGCGCAGTCAGAAACATGTCTCGTCTATCGCCAACGAACTGACGCCGACGCGCGCCGCAGCGTAAAATGCGCGCACGCCTGCGTTGCAGTCCTCAACAACCCGCAAACGGATTTCCCGACGAATGTTTCGCCCGCTGCAACTGTTCATCGGCCTGCGCTACACGCGCGCCAAGCGCCGCAACCATTTCATCTCGTTCATTTCGCTGGTCTCCATGCTCGGCATCGCGGTCGGCGTGATGGCTTTGATCGCGGTGATGTCGGTAATGAACGGCTTCCAGGGCGACTTGCAGGAACGCATTCTCGGCATGGTGTCACACGCAACCATCAGCAGCGTCGGCGACAGCATCCAGGATTGGCGCGATACGGTGCGCAAAGCCGAAGCGAATCCGCATGTGCTCGGTGCCGCGCCGTATATCGAATCGAAAGTCCTGCTGCGCGGCAGGCGCATCAGCGGTGCGATTGTGCAGGGCATTATTCCCGATCAGCAGCCGAAGGTTTCCGATATCGCCAGCAAGATGCTGAAGGGGAAACTCAACGACCTCAAGCCAGGCACCTTCGGCATCATTCTCGGCAATGAGTTGGCGATGGAGCTGGGCGTCAACGTCGGCGACAAAGTCATCGTCTACGCACCCGAAGTCAGCGTCACCCCGGTCGGTGCGATACCGCGCCAGAAGAATTGCGAGGTTGTCGGCATTTTTTCCGTCGGCTTCGCCGAATACGACGAAGGCTTCGCCTTCATGCACATGGACGATGCGCAAAAGCTGTTCCAGACCGACGGCCCGAACGGCATCCGCCTGAAGCTCGACGACATGCTGCAGGCGTATCCGATCACGCGCGATCTCGCCTCACATCTGGGCCAGTACTACCGGATATCGACCTGGGAACAGGGACACGCCAATTTCTTCAGCGCGGTGAAGATGGAAAAACTCGTGATGTTCATCATTCTGTCGCTGATCGTCGCGGTCGCCGCGTTCAATCTCGTCTCCACGCTGATCATGCTGGTCACCGACAAGCAGGCCGATATCGCGATCCTGCGTACGCTCGGCATTTCGCCGAACAGCATCATGGGCATCTTCATGGTGCAGGGTGTGATCGTAGGCACCTTCGGCATTCTGATGGGCGTGATCGGCGGCGTGCTGCTCGCGCTGAATATTCCGGTTATGGTCAAGTGGATCGAGCACACCTTCGGCGTCGAATTTCTTTCGCCGGACATCTACTACATCAGCGAGGTGCCATCGGACCTGCATTGGAGCGATGTCGGCTGGATCACCGTGATCGCCTGGGTGTTCTGTCTGATCGCAACTTTGTATCCGGCCTATCGTGCCGCGCGTACGCAACCTGCGGCGGCGTTGCGTTATGAATAGTCCTGTCACGAAGCAAAACATCGTTCGCGACGACATCGTCCTACGCGTGGACGGCGTCGCGAAGACTTACTCCGAAGGTGATCTTCGGACCGAAGTGTTGCGTAACGTGAGCTTTGATCTTCCGCGTGCATCGACGCTCGCAATTGTTGGCGCGTCGGGCGTTGGGAAAAGTACACTTTTGCATATTCTCGGTGGGCTTGACACGCTCGATGCCGGCCACGTATGGGTGGGTTGCGAAATCAGCGGTGTGGAAGCGTGTTGGCACATGAGCGCGCTCACCGATGCGCAGCGTGGTCAATTACGCAATAGAGCCTTCGGCTTCATTTACCAATTCCATCACCTGCTGCCCGAATTCACGGCGCTGGAAAACGTCGCGATGCCGCTGTTGATCCGCGGTACGCCGATTGTCGAAGCACAGAAAAACGCGAAAGAGCTGCTCGAACGCGTCGGCCTGGGCCAACGCTTGCAGCACAAGCCGGGCGAACTGTCCGGTGGCGAGCGCCAGCGCTGCGCGGTCGCGCGCGCGCTGGTCACACGCCCGGCCTGCGTGCTCGGCGACGAGCCGACCGGCAATCTCGATGAGAAAAACGCAGCACAGGTCTACGCGCTGATGCTGGAATTGAATCGCGAAATCGGTACGAGCTTCGTGCTGGTCACCCACGACCACGCGCTGGCGCGGCGCATGGATCGTGTGCTGGAATTGCATGGCGGTGGGCTGGGTGAGGTGAGCGGGGGAAGCTGACTGGCGTTCGAGTCACGGACTCGGATTCAGAGCAAGGCAGGTCGCAAGGAACACCTCTCCCGCTGACGGGAGAGGTCGGCGCGCGCAGCGCGACGGGTGAGGGTGGCGGTTGGCGATGTGAGGGGTAGCTGGATGCGCCACCCTCATCCGCCTTCGGCACCTTCTCAGCTGTGCACTTCCTGTGGTCGCCGCTAGCGGGAGAAGGGAATATGCGGTTTCCTCAGGCTGATTTTTTCAGCGTGACTATGGCGCTCGCGCTACTCGTTGGCGCAGTGGCCGCGCAAGCGCTGACGCATCTGCCGCCGCTGTGGATTGATGTAGTACTGGCGCTTGCCGGTCTTATCATCGCACTGTTGCGCAGCCGATGGCGCTGGCTCGGCTTCGTCCTGCTCGGTGCCGCATGGACGATGTTGCGCGCGGATCTTGCGCTGTACGCACGTCTGCCCGCGGCGCTCGAAGGCGAAGATGTCGTCGTCATCGGCACGATTCGCGGCCTGCCGCGTGTGCAGGACGACTCCACGCGTTTCGATCTGGCCGTACAGACCGCCGTGCGCAGCGGTCAGCCTGCACCGATTTCCGGCACGCTGCGCGTTTCCTGGTACGACACTGCGCCCGATATCCAACCGTGTGAGCGTTGGCAGCTGCATCTGCGCCTCAAGCGCCCGCGCGGCCTGATCGATCCGGGCGCGTTCGATTTCGAACGCTATGCACTCAGCGAAGGCATCACCGCGACCGGCTATGTGCGAGAAGATGCAGGCAATCGCGTCGTCGGTGAGCGCATGTTCTGCGTCGATCGCCTGCGCGCGCGTATTTCCCAGGGCATCGCCGACACCCTGGGTCCCGGATCGAGCAGCAATGTGCTGCGTGCGCTCGCGTTCGGCGATCAGCAGGCGATGGACGAACACGAATGGGCGGTCGCGCGCGCGACCGGCATTCCGCATCTGATTGCGATTTCCGGCCTGCATATCGCGCTGTTCGCCGGCTTCGGTGTGCTGATCGTGCGCTTGTTCTGGAAGCTCGCGCCGCGGCTGACGTTGCGCTGGCCCGCGCCACTGATCGAAGCCGTCGCGAGCATCGTGTTTGCCGTGAGCTACGCGGCGATTGCCGGCCTTGGCCTGCCGACGCGGCGTGCGCTGGTCATGATCGGCGTGTTGTTGGCGGCAAACGTCGCGCGGCGCGCACGCGCACCGGTGCACGGACTCGCCTTCGCCGTGATTGCACTGCTCGCGCTCGATCCGCTATGCGTGCTCAGCGCGGGATTCTGGCTGTCCTTCTTCGGCGTCGCCTGGCTGATGTTCTGTCTGGGTGGTCGCGGCGCGAGACCGTCGCAGAGCGACGGTCCCGACCCTCACCCCACCACTCGCTCCGCGAGTGGTCCCTCCCTCTCCCGCTTCGCGGGCGGGGGACAAAAGTCGGTGGTCTTCGACCGCCGCAGATTGCATGGCCGGCGCTGGTGGCGCGAGATGCTGAGCGCGCAGGGCGTTGCGAGCCTGGGCTTGCTGCCGTTGACGATCTGGTTCTTCGGCCAAAGCTCGCTGATCGGACCACTGGCCAACCTGATCGCGGTGCCGTGGATCTGCTTCTTTGTGTTGCCCATTACCGTTGCCGGCGCGCTGCTGCAGTTGGCGATACCCGTGGCGGGTGCTGCGCTGCTGCATCTGGCCGGATTCGCGATGCAGGGTCTGTGGTGGTTGCTTGAACGCATGGCCGCATGGCCCGGCGCACTCTGGTATTTTCCGCAACCGAGTCTGTGGGCGCTCGCGCTGGCAATGCTCGGCGCCGCGTGGGTATTGTTGCCGCGAGGCATGCCCGCGCGCGCACTCGGGCTGATCCTGTTTCTGCCCCTGCTGATTCCGGCGCGCGATCCATTGGGCGACGGCGAGTTCGAGGCGCTGATGCTCGATGTGGGGCAGGGGCTGTCCTTCGTCGTGCGGACCCGCGATCACGTTCTTGTATACGATGCCGGCGCACGCTTTCCGTCGGGCTTCGATCTCGGCGATGCCGCCGTCGTACCGGCGCTGCACGCGATCGGTGTGATGCATCTGGATCGTTTGATCGTCAGCCACGGCGACAACGATCATGCCGGCGGTGCGGCTGCCGTGCTCGCCGCATTCCCCGGCGTGCCGGTCGCAAGCGGCGAACCCGAGCGCCTGCAGGTGCCGGCCACGCAATGTCTGGCCGGTGAGGCGTGGAACTGGAACGGTGTCGCGTTCCGCATTGTCCATCCGCACGAACCGCTGGCCACACGCAACAACGACCGCTGCTGTGTCGTCGAAGTGCGCAGTGGCGACAGCGCCTTGCTGCTGACCGGCGACATCACGTCGGCGGTGGAAGCGGAAGTGAGCGTGGCACTTACCCCGCTAGCGGCGCATTTGATCCTGCAAGTTCCGCATCACGGCAGCAAGACCTCGTCGAGCGCGGCCTTCATCGATGCGCTGCATCCGTCGGCAGCCCTCGTTTCTGCCGGCCATCGCAATCATTTCAATCATCCGAATCCGGCGGTCGTGGCGCGCTACGCGGCGGCACAGGTCGATCTCATCGGCACCGCGCAAAATGGATTTGTGGATTTGCGCTTTGCGCCGGACGCGCCGCCGCGCGTGATCGAACGCGGACGCGTTGATCGGCATCCGTATTGGCGGGAGTAACTGCCTTCTACTTTTCGGGAACGTTTTTTTGTTTGTCATACCGGCGAAAGCTGGAATCCAGTGTCTTTTCTTTATTTTTGGGTTTGGGGTGCAAAGCTTTCACTCGCCTGCGGCGAGCGAGTTACTTTTGGCATTGCCCAAAAAGTAACCAAAAGGCTAGGCGCCCGACGCGGAGTTCTGATTCGCATCGTGCGAATCAGAATCCCCTGCGCTTCTCGGCTGCGGCGGGGTTCGCTCGACGTACATCCCTATACGTTCGCTCACGCGCGCGCATCCGGCAACTGCTCCTGCGTTGCTCTACCTCCGGCATCCATGCCGTCGCGTGCGCGCGCCCCTCACGGGCATTAACCGCCGCAGCCTGAGATGCTCGGCACCGCGAAAGGCGCCGTTTCTTCCACGAATCCGTCCATCCCTGGACTACGCTTGTCTTGGGCCGCTTTGCCCTTGATCTCGGTCCCCCTTTGCCACGGCGAGGGCACGGCGGAAATGTCCGTGAGGAGGGCGCGCACGCGACGGCATGGATGCCGGAGGTAGAGCAACGCAGGAGCAGTTGCCGGAGGTGCGCCCGTTCGCGAATGGACATGGATGTCCATCAAGCGAACCCCGCCGTGCGCTCGCGTACTCGGAGCGCGTAGCGCGCAGAGCGCGGCATCGGGGGCGGCCTCTCTTTGGTTACTTTCTCTTGGCTGCTGAAGAGAAAGTGACCCGCTCGCCGCAGGCGAGTGGAAGCTCTGCCCCTAAAACAAGATCAAGATGGATTCCAGCTTGACCAGCTTCGCTGTTGAAAGCCGCTGGAATGACGAACTAAGAGCCAACGACACTGGATACCGGCCTTCGCCGGTATGACGAGCAAAAATAGAGACAAGATCAAACGCCGCGCGTGCGCGAAATCACATCCCGCGCGCGCTTCGCTGCTATCATTCGCGCAAGCGAAACCAAGGGCTTACGGGAGTTGTGCGTGCTTGAGATTCTGATTGCCGGCGGCTGGCCGATGCTGCCGATTTTGCTCTGTTCCGCGGTTGCGATCGCCATCATCCTGGAGCGGTTCTGGTCGTTGCGCCGCAAGTCAGTGATTCCGCCCACGCTCGGTGCGGAAGTGCGCGAATGGGCGCGCATGCGCCAGCTCGATCCGCAGCATGTGGAAACGCTGCGCGAGAATTCGCCGCTCGGCGAAATCCTCGGTGCCGCGCTCAGCGTGCGCCTGCGTTCGCGCGAGATCATCAAGGAGCGCGTCGAGGATACCGGCCGTCACGTCGTGCATCGGCTGGAGCGATTCCTCAACACGCTCGGCACGATTGCGCTGATCTCGCCGCTGCTCGGTCTGCTCGGCACGGTGTTCGGTCTGATCGAGATGTTTTTTGCAGTGATGGTTTCGGGCGTCGGCGATCCGCTCAAGATGGCCGGCGGCATCGGCCAGGCCCTGGTGTGCACCGCGGCGGGTTTGTGCGTTGCGATTCCGGCGTACTTTTTTCACCGCTATTTTCGCGGCCTTGTCGCCGACTACGTCGTCGACATGGAGCAGCAGGTGATCCTGCTCATGGACGAACTGGCCGCGCACGCGGAGCCGCCACCGCCGCCGCGCACGGCACGCACTCGCGCGACGGACATGCCCGCTGTGCTTGCCGGGACCGGGAAAAGTTGACATGCGTCTGCGCAGCGCGCGTCAGGACGATTTCGAAATCAACGTCATCTCGCTGATCGACGTGATGCTCACCCTGCTGATGTTCTTCGTCATGACCACGACCTTCGTGCAGCATTCGGTGATGAAGGTCACCTTGCCCGAAGCTTCGGAGACCACAACCGACACGCAGCGCGATGCGCTGATCGTGATGATCGACAGCAACAGCCATTACTTCATCGACAACAACGAAGTGCTGAATCCCGCACTGGACACGTTGAAGGAGGCGATCTCGCGCATCGGCGGCGACAACCGCGACCGCCCGGTCATCCTGCGCGCGGATGCGATGACGCCGCATCAGGCCGTGGTCACCGCAATGGATGCGCTGGCGCAGCTCGGCTTCGTGCATCTGTCGATCGCCACGACGCGAACCCGGGACGCCAGCGGCAAGGAGCCGGCGCGCCCGTGACCGCGGCCGCGGAAAGTGCCGCGATCGACCGCGCGGCCGTCGCCGGCGACGCGGCGGTCTATCGCCGCCTGCTCGGTTATTCCGCGCGCTACTGGCCGATCGCGATCGTGGCGATGACTGGCATGGTGTTCGATGCCGCCTGCGGCGCAGCCTTCACCTGGCAGATCAAGCCGATGCTCGACGGTCTGTTCCGCGACAAGGATGCGGCGACGATTTTCTGGATGCCGCTCATCATCATCGCGCTGTTTCTGGTGCGCGGTCTGGCGACCTATCTTGCCGATTTCGGCATGGCGCGGATCGCGCGGGGCGTTGTTCTAACCTTGCGCGACGATGTGTTCCGCAAATACCTGTGTCTGCCGGCCACGTACTTCAGCCGCGAGTCCTCGGCCCAGCTGATCTCGCGCATGACCTATACGGTCGAGCAGGTCGCCAACGCGAGTACCGATGCGCTCAAGGTCGTCATTCTCGATGGCCTGCTGATCGTCGGTCAGGTCTATGTGATGCTGACCGTCAGCGTGCGTCTGACCATGGCCCTGTTCCTGCTCGCGCCGATGATCGGCGCCGTGGTCTATGCGGTCGGCCGGCGCTACCGGCGCATTGGCGAACGCATCCAGAACACGGTGAGCTCGGTCACCGGTATCGTCGACGAGGTGGTCAGCGGTCAGCGCGAGGTAAAAGTATACGGCGGCCAGGATTACGAACGCCAACGCTTCGGCGCGGTCAACGCAGCGATCCGCTACCTGAATCTCAAGGTCGCATCGACCAATGCGCTATCGACCGCGCTGGTGCAGCTCGTCGCCGCCTGCGCTCTGGCGCTGGTGATTTTCCTCGCCACACGTCCGGGCACGCTGGCGACGATGAGCGCGGGCGGCTTCATGTCGTTGATCACCGCAATGCTGGTCATGCTGCCCTCGTTCAAGCGCCTGACCACGGTGCAGTCGAACCTGCAGCGCGGCGTGGTCGCGGCGCGCGATATCTTCGCGCTGATCGATGCCGACGAGGAGCGCGACGTCGGCGGCGAACGTCTTTCACGCGCACGTGGCGAAATCGAGTTCCGCTCGGTCGAGTTCGCCTACCCGCAAGCGAAAATCCCGGCGCTGCACGCGCTCGACCTGCATTGTCCCGCGGGCAGCGTCACCGCGCTGGTCGGGCGTTCCGGCGGCGGCAAGTCCACGCTCGCCAGCCTGCTGCCGCGCTTCTACGATCCGCAAAGCGGGCAGGTGCTGCTCGACGGCAAGCCGCTCACCGCCTACACGTTGATCAGCCTGCGCGAGCAGATTGCCTGGGTCGGTCAGCAGGTCGTGCTGTTCAACGACACGGTCGCGCACAATATCGCCTACGGCGCGCTGGCTGGCGCCTCGCGCGATGCGATCGAAGCGGCTGCGCGTGCGGCGAATGCGATGGAATTCATCGAGCGCATGCCGCAGGGTCTGGATAGCCCGATCGGCGAGAGCGGCACCTTGCTCTCCGGCGGTCAGCGTCAGCGCATTGCGATTGCGCGCGCGATCTTGAAAAACGCGCCGATTCTCGTGCTCGACGAAGCGACGTCCGCGCTCGACAGCGAATCCGAGCGCCTGATCCAGGATGCGCTCAAGCGCCTGATGCGCGAGCGCACCGTACTGGTCATCGCCCATCGCTTGTCGACGATCGAACATGCGGATCAGATCGTCGTGATCGAGGAAGGCCGCGTGATCGAACGCGGCACGCATGCGCAGCTGATCGCGCGCGACGGACAGTACGCGGCCCTGCACAAGCTGCAATTCCCGGCCATGGAACGGGCGGCGACTGCGGCGCTGCAATCGCCGCAATGAGCCTGGAAAAAAGGCTGCAGGAAATCTGGTACGGCGGCGCCCCGGTACCGTTGGTCCTGCGCGCACTGGTGCCGGTCTACCGCGGTCTGCGTGCCCTGCATCGCGCGCCGTATGCCTTTGGCTGGCGTCAGCCGCAGCGGCTGCCTGTGCCGGTGATCGTGGTCGGCAATATCACGGTCGGCGGCACGGGCAAGACGCCGCTGGTGATCGTGTTGGTCGAAGCCCTGCGCGCACAGGGGCGCAAGCCCGGTGTGATCAGCCGCGGCTACGGCGGCAGCGCTGGGTCGCCGATCCTCGTGGATTCGTCGAGCAACGCCGCACTATGCGGCGACGAGCCAGTGCTGATCCGGCGGGCGACCGGCGTGCCGGTCGCGGTCGGGCGCGATCGCGTTGCGGCGGCGCAGCTGCTGCTGGCCGCGAGCGATGGCAATGAGCCTGCTGTCGACATAATCGTTGCCGACGATGGTTTGCAACATTATCCACTTTTCCGCAATGTGGAAATCTGCGTGATCGACGGCGAACGCCGTTTTGGCAATGGCCTGCTGCTGCCGGCCGGACCGTTGCGCGAACCGCTGGCGCGGCTGGATACGCTGGCGTTTTGCGTCTGCAACGGCGGTTTGGCGCAAGCCGGCGAGATTCCGATGCGCATGGTCGGCGATACGGCGGTGGCGGTGGGCGATGCCGCGACGCGCAGATCGCTGCACGACTTTGCCGGCCAGCGTGTGCACGCGGTCGCGGGCATCGGCAATCCCGCGCGTTTTTTTGCACTGCTGCGCGCCGCGGGCATTGATGCGATTGAGCACGCGTTCGCCGATCACTATCCGTATCAGCCGCGCGATCTCGATTTCGGCGATGGATTGCCAGTCCTGATGACCGAAAAGGACGCGATCAAATGCGCCGCATTCGCGCACGCGAACCTCTGGCAGGTGCCGGTCCGCGCCGAGCTGCCGCGCGAGTTTTTCGACGCGCTCGCACGCGAACGCATCTGACGATTGACAAGCGCGCGGCGCGCGACTACCGTGCGCGCACCTTTCAAACGAGGTTTGTCCTCCGTGGACCCTTGCAGTAGTCGCTTCTCTGCAACCCAGCCAGCATAACCCGCGGAAAACCCCGTTCCCGAACGGTGCGTTCCGCGCAAGGCGGAAAACGCACCGGATTTCTCGTCCCCAGCGACGAGTCGCCGTGTCGTAAATCTGTCATAGATGCCGGTCAGGCTGCCACTCTTAAATGAGTAACGTATGCCCTGAGGTTTGGTCGCTATGCTCAATCTGTCCCTCTACTCGATGCTGATCGGCGGCAACGGCCGCCACGGCGCGAAGAACGAAGCCGCTGCACGCACCGCGGCGGAGTTGCTGGCGCTTGCGCGCGAGGACGCCGGCGCGGCACTGGCCAAGCTCAATCCGGGCGGCAATGCGCTCAATCCCGAACAGGTCGAGGAACGTCTGGCGCAGTTCGGGCCGAACGTCGTCGCGCAGGAAAAAAAGAAGCCGCTGCTCCTGCAACTGCTCGAACGCTTCATCACCAATCCGATCAATATTTTGCTGACCGTGCTCGCAGTGATTACCTGGGCCACGGGCGAGGAGATCAGCGACAAGATCGGCGCGATCATCATGTTCGCGATGGTCGTGATGGCGGTGTTCGTCGCACATTTCCAGGAAGCGCGCTCGGGTCGTGCCGTCGAGCAGCTGCGCCGCATGGTGAGCAATACCGCGACCGTGAAACGCGAAGTCGATGAAGTCCCGAACGAAGCGGGCGCAAAGGAAGGCAGCGAAGATGCGCCGCCTGCGCGCGTGGTGAAGAAGCTCGAAGTACCCATCGACGGCCTGGTGCCCGGCGATCTCGTTTTTCTGTCCGCCGGCGACATGGTGCCGGCCGATCTGCGCCTGCTCAGCGCGAAAGACTTGTTCATCAATCAATCAGCGCTGACCGGCGAGTCGATGCCGGTGGAAAAATTCGCGCACTCCGATGCGGAGGCGAAAGTCGCACTCGAAGCACGCAGCCTGTGTTTCATGGGCTCGAACGTGGTTTCTGGCAGCGCGACCGCAGTGATCGCGGCAACCGGCGCCAACACCTATTTCGGCGCGCTCGCCGGTTCGCTGGTCGGCCAGCGCGTGCAGACCAGCTTCGACAAGGGCGTGTCGCGTTTTGCCTGGTTGATGCTGCGTTTCATGGCGGTGATGGTGCCGGTGGTGTTTCTGATCAACGGCCTGACCAAACACGACTGGTTCCAGGCGTTTATGTTCGCGGTCGCTGTAGCCGTCGGCCTGACGCCGGAAATGTTGCCGATGATCGTGGCGATCAACCTGGCCAAGGGCGCACTCAAGATGGCGCGCAAGGACGTGATCGTCAAACGCCTGAACGCGATCCAGAACTTCGGCGCGATCGACGTGCTGTGCACCGACAAGACCGGCACGCTCACCCAGGATCGCGTCATTCTCGAGCGTCACACCGATATCTACGGCGACGAGAACGAGCGCGTGCTCGAGTTTGCATGGCTCAACAGCCACCACCAGACTGGCTTGCGCAACCTGCTCGATGTCGCCGTGCTCGACGCGGTCGGACCCGACCTCGTCCAGCATCTCAATGCCGAATACACCCTGGTCGACGAAGTGCCGTTCGATTTCACCCGCCGGCGCATGTCGGTGATCGTGCGCGACAAGGCCGGCAAGCATTGGCTGATTGCCAAAGGCGCCGTTTCCGAAACGGTGGCAGTGTGTTCCAGCCTTGCAGTCGGCGAGCATTATCAGCCGCTGACCCCGCAGCGTCTCGATGAAGTGCGTGCCGTCGCGCGTGACATGAATGACGACGGGTTCCGCGCGCTCGCGCTCGGCGTTCGCGAGATCGAAGTCAAACCGGCCTATTCGCGCGACGACGAGAAAGATCTCACGATGATGGGTTTCATCGCCTTTCTCGATCCGCCCAAGGACAGCGCGGCGGAGGCGATCCGCGCGCTCAATGCCAACGGCGTTGCGGTGAAGATTCTCACGGGCGACAACGACATCGTCACGCGCAACGTGTGCCGCCAGGTCGGTATACAAGTGGACAAGTACCTGACCGGCCCGCAGATCGAGGCGATGAGCGACGAGGAACTGACGATCGCCACGCGCGACACTCCGGTATTCGCGCGCCTCAACCCGCAGCAGAAGGTGCGCGTGATTCAGGCCCTGCATCGCGACAATCACGTCGTCGGTTTCCTCGGCGACGGCATCAACGACGGACCGGCGCTGCGTGCAGCCGATGTTGGCATCTCGGTCGATACCGCGGTCGATATCGCGAAGGAATCGGCCGACATCATCCTGCTTGAAAAAAGCCTGTTGGTGCTGGAGGAGGGCGTGCTCGAAGGCCGCAAGGTGTTCGGCAACATCCTCAAGTACATCAAGATGACTGCGAGTTCGAACTTTGGCAACATGTTCAGCATGATCGGCGCAAGTGCGTTCCTGCCGTTCCTGCCGATGCTGCCGGTGCAGATTCTGCTCAACAATCTGCTCTATGATTTTTCGCAGACCGCGGTCGCGTCCGACGAGGTCGATCCCGAATATATCGCGCGGCCGCGGCAATGGGATCTGCAAGGCATCAAGCGGTTCATGCTGTTCATCGGCCCGATCAGCTCGATCTTCGACTACTGCACTTTCGCCGTGCTCTGGTTCGTGCTCGGTGCGAACGCCGAGGCGCACCAGAAACTGTTCCAGAGCGGCTGGTTCGTCGAATCGCTCCTGTCGCAGACCTTGATCGTGCACATCATCCGCACGGGCCGCATTCCGTTCCTGCAAAGCTGGGCGAGTCTGCCATTGACGATCACCGGGGTCGCGATCTGCCTGGTCGGTATCGCGCTGACCGCGTTGCCCTTCGGTGCCTGGTTCGGTCTGGTTCCGCTGCCCGGCGTTTACTGGCTGTTCCTGATCGCGATCCTGATCGCCTATCTCAGCCTGACCCAGTTCGTGAAGGTGCGCATGATCCGGCGCTTCGGTTTGCTGTAGGCCTTAGCCAGCAGAATTGCTTCAACCGCGCAATTCCGGAAACGCGTCGACCACACCGAGCACGCGTCCGCAATGCCTGGCATCGTAGCCAGGCAGTGCGTTGACGGCCTTGCGGAATTCGCTGGTGCGCAGAATCGCGAGCACGGCATCGATCGCAGTCGTGTCGTAGACGGCTTTCGGACACAGGAAGAAATAGCGTTCCTGCAGGATCGGAATGAAGTCGAGGCCGAAGCGCTGCGCCGGCGTTTCGATACCGAGACCGGCGTCGGCCATGCCGCTGGCGACATACGCGGCCACGGCGGCGTGGGTGAATTCGCCGTTGTCGTAGCCGTCGATCGCGCGACCGTCGATATTTTCCCGCGCCAGCAGCAGATCGAGCAGCGCACGTGTCGTTGAGTCCGGTTGCCGGTTGACGAAACGCACGCCTTTGCGCACAAGGTCAGCGACGCCGTGGATTTTTTTCGGATTGCCGCGAGCGACCATCAGGCCTTGGCGCCGCGTCGCAAGATCGACCACGTGCAAATTGCCCTGGCGCAGCCATTTCGCATACAGGCGCAACATCGGCGCTTCCAGTTCGCCGATCGGCAGATGCATGCCGGCGAGATCGCAGTTGCCGCGCGTGAGCGAGGCGAGCACTTCCTGACTGCTGCGGTATTTCAGATCGGCGGCGATCTGCTTGCGGCTGAGAAACCGGTGCAGGGTTTCGACCGCGAAGCCGTGGCTGGCATGGATGCGCAAGATGGCTTCGGCCGGCGCGAACGCGCGCTCGAATTCGACCTCGATCTCCGAAGCGAGGCTGTCGAGCAGAGGCGACAGGCGTGCCGCGATGCGCTTGTCGGCCCACACGAGTTTTTCGCCGAGTGGCGTGAGCCGCGCGCCGCTGCCGCGAGTCGAGGTGACGAGCGCCGCGCCCAGCGCATTTTGTCCCATTTTCAGCATACCCCAGGCGTAGCGATAGGACAGCTCAGCGCGCGCGCACGCGCGCGCAAGGCTCCCGGTTTCGTGGATGCCGACGAGCAGCTCGACGAGGCGCACCAGCGCCGGCTCGCCATTCGGCGCCTGCACCTGCCATTGCGGTTTGATCGTGACCTTGTACATGCCGGAACCGATGTTGCAGCGCAGGAAAGTATAAGCTTTTCAAAGCATATTACGTGGCACGTGTTTGCGCTATCTTGAGCCAGTAAATGCAACAGAGTCGACTGATGCTTTATGCAGTCGAGAAGCCTATAACAAAGCCGCTCAAGCGGTAAAACGGGAGGGAATATGTCGAGTGCAGCAGGTGTATTGCCGGGCGTCGCGGGGACGCCGGGGATTCTCGCGAAGGAACGCACCGTAGCCGGACCTGGATTCAATCGCTGGCTGGTACCCCCGGCGGCACTTTGTATACATTTGTGCATCGGCATGGCGTACGGTTTCTCGGTGTTCTGGCTGCCATTGTCGCATGCGCTCGGTGTCACCAAGTCAGTCAGTTGCCCGGACATGGGCTTCTTCGCCGAAGCATTTACCACCACCTGCGACTGGCGAGTCAGCACGCTGGGCTGGATGTTTACCCTGTTCTTCGTATTTCTCGGCTCTGCCTCTGCCTTGTGGGGCGGCTGGCTCGAGCATGCCGGCCCGCGCAAGGCCGGCTTCATTGCCGCATTGTGCTGGTGCGGCGGCTTGGTCATTTCCGCGATTGGCGTTTACGTGCATCAGATATGGATGCTGTGGCTCGGTTCCGGTGTGGTCGGTGGCATCGGTCTCGGCCTCGGATATATTTCGCCGGTTTCGACCCTGATCAAATGGTTTCCCGATCGTCGCGGCATGGCGACCGGCATGGCGATCATGGGTTTCGGTGGTGGCGCGATGATCGGTTCGCCGCTCGCCGACATTCTGATGAAGCATTTCGCCACGCCGACCGACGTTGGCGTGTGGCAGACGTTCCTTGCGCTCGCCGCGATCTATTTCGTGTTCATGACGGTCGGTGCGTTCGGCTATCGCATTCCGCCCACGGGCTGGACGCCGGCTGGCTGGACATCGCCGGCGAACAGTACACAGATGTTCATGATCACCAAGCGTCATGTGCACTTGAACCGGGCCTGGAAAACGCCGCAATTCTGGTTGATCTGGGGCGTGCTCTGCCTCAACGTCAGTGCCGGCATTGGCGTGATCGGCATGGCGTCACCGATGCTGCAGGAGGTGTTCGCCGGCAAGTTGCTCGGCGTCAGCGCCGGTTTCAACGACTTGAGCACTGGTCAGAAAGCGCAGATCGCCACGATCGCGGCGGGCTTTACCGGCCTGTTGAGCCTGTTCAACATCATGGGCCGTTTCTTCTGGGCGTCACTGTCGGACAAGCTCGGCCGCAAACTGACCTACTACACGTTCTTCGCGCTCGGCATCGTCCTTTACGCGTCGGTACCGACGTTGGGTCACACCGGACAGGTCGCTCTGTTCGTCGCCGCGTTCTGCATCATCCTGTCGATGTATGGCGGCGGTTTCTCGACAGTCCCGGCTTATCTCGCAGATATCTTCGGCACGCAGATGGTCGGTGCGATCCACGGACGTCTGCTCACCGCATGGTCGGCGGCGGGGATCATCGGTCCCGTGTTGATCAATTACATCCGCGATTTCCAGCTCGCACATGGCGTGTCCAAAGCGCTGGCCTACGACATCACGATGTACATCCTGGTTGGTCTGTTGATCCTCGGCCTGATCTGCAACGTGCTGGTCAAGCCGGTCGCCGAGAAGGACTACATGAGCATAAGTGAGCTTGCCGCCGAACAGAAGAAGGCGCATGAAAGCGACGTCGTTATGCCGCCGAGCAGTGCGGTGCCAAGCAAGGGTTTGACGCCTGTGCTGGTTGCGGCTTGGCTGGTGGTTGGCATTCCGTTGCTTTGGGGTATCTGGATGACGGTGGAGAAGACACGCTCGCTGTTCTAGCAACGCGAGACTTTGACTCGGTTGGGATTGCAGCCACGGACGGCTGCTCGTGGGTTTCGCGACGGGGACGATCGCAGAGGTGAACGCGCAGCCAGGGAAGGCCACTGCGTGATTCTGGTGATGAGGACGAGACAGACAAACAATATGAAACCAGCAATATGAAACCAGCGAAAATCAATGTCGTCGTGAACGGTGGTGGCGGACGCAAGGCGCCGGCCTTGTCTGCGCCGATCCAGGCCGCCGTAATGCAGGCGATCGATACGCATCGTGATCTGCCGGGTGCGCTGATGCCGATCCTGCACGCGGTGCAGGATGCGCTCGGCTACGTGCCACCGGATTCGCTCGCGCTCATCGCGCACGAGTTGAACATGACCCGCGCGGAAGTGCACGGCGTGGTGAGTTTCTATCACGATTTCCGCGCTACGCCGCCGGGCCGGCATGTCGTGCGCATCTGCCGCGCCGAGGCTTGTCAGGCGCTCGGCGCTCGCGCGCTCGAAGTGCACGCGAAGAAAACGCTCGGCATCGATTTCCATGAGACCACCAGCGACGGTGCAATCACGCTCGAAGCGGTGTATTGCCTCGGCAATTGCGGCTGCGGACCGTCGCTGTTGATCGACGCGGACGAGATCCACGGACGCGTGACGCCGGCGGCGTTCGACGCCCTGGTGAAGACGGCGAGGGCGGCGACATGAGCGTGAAGATCTTTGTGCCGAACGATGCGACCGCGCTTGCGCTCGGCGCGGAAGCCGTCGCGCGTGCGATCGCCGCCGAAGCGAAACAACGCGGCATTGAAATCGAATTGATCCGCAACGGTTCGCGCGGGCTGTTCTGGCTCGAACCCTTGGTCGAGGTTGCCTCGCCCAATGGACGTGTCGCGTACGGGCCGGTTACGGCCGCGGATGTGAACAACCTGTTCGATGCGGGCTTCGTCAGCGGCAATGCACATCCCCTCGCACAGGGCGATATCGCGGACTCGGCGTGGTTCAAGCAGCAGGATCGCCTCACCTTCGCGCGCGTCGGCATTACCGATCCGCTCAGTGTCGAGGACTACATCGCGCACGGCGGCTATCGCGGCCTCGAACGCGCGCTGACGCTGGCGTCGGCCGATATCGTCAAAGAGGTCACCGATTCGGGCCTGCGCGGCCGCGGCGGCGCGGCGTTCCCGGCGGGCATCAAGTGGAAAACCGTTTACGACGCGTCGGCCCCCGATGCGTCAAAATCCACAACTTCCGCAAGTATACAAAAATATATTGTGTGCAATGCCGACGAAGGCGACTCGGGCACATTCTCCGACCGCATGCTCATGGAAGGCGATCCGCTGTGTCTCGTCGAAGGCATGACGATTGCCGGTATCGCGGTCGGCGCAACCCGGGGCTATATCTATCTGCGCAGCGAATACCCGCATGCGCAGCGTGCGCTCAATGCGGCGATCGCGAACGCCTACAAGGCCGGTTATCTCGGTGCCAATGTGCGCGGCAGCGGCAAGCGTTTCGATCTCGAAGTACGCCTCGGTGCGGGCGCTTATATCTGCGGCGAAGAAACCTCGCTGCTCGACAGTCTCGAAGGCAAGCGCGGTCAGGTACGCTTCAAGCCGCCGCTGCCGGCGATCAAGGGTTTGTTCGCCCAGCCGACCGTGATCAACAACGTGATCACCCTGGCCTCGGTGCCGATCATTCTCGACAAGGGCGGCGCGTATTATCGCGATTATGGCATCGGCCGCTCGCGCGGCACCTTGCCGCTGCAACTCGCGGGGAACCTCAAGCGCACCGGGCTGGTCGAAAAAGCATTCGGCCTGACATTGCGCGAATTGTTGTACGACTACGGCGGCGGCTCGCTGTCGGGTCGTCCGATCCGCGCAGTGCAGGTCGGCGGACCGCTGGGTGCATACATGCCCGAGTCGCAATTCGATACCGTGGTCGACTACGAAGCATTCGCCGCGATCGGCGCGATGCTCGGTCACGGTGGCATCGTCGCCTTCGACGATACGGTCGACATGGCGGAACAGGCGCGCTATGCGATGGAATTCTGCGCGATCGAATCCTGCGGCAAGTGCACGCCGTGCCGCATCGGTTCGACGCGCGGTGTCGAGGTGATCGATCGAATCCGCGCCGGCATCGAGCGCGACAAGAATGTCGAAACCCTGAACGACCTGTGCAACACGATGCGCTTCGGCTCGCTGTGCGCGCTGGGCGGGCTGACGCCCGATCCGGTGGTCAGCGCGCTGAAGTATTTTGCGGAAGATTTTGCGTGATGTTTTTTGCTCGTCATTCCGGCGAAAGCCGGAATCCAGTGTCTTGCTTCACATGTAAAACTGGATACCGGCTTTCGCCGGAATGACGATCTGAGATTCAGGAGAAAGAACGTGCTATCCATCGTCGAACTCGATTTCGGTACCCCCAAGGCGACCTCCACGCAGCAGGTCACGTTGACGATTGACGGTCGTGAGGTGAGCGTACCCGTGGGCACCTCGGTGTTGCGCGCCGCTTCAGAGAACGGTATCGAAATTCCCAAACTCTGCGCCACCGAATTGCTCGATGCGTTCGGCTCGTGCCGTCTATGCCTCGTGCAGATCGAGGGCATGAAAGGCTATCCGGCTTCGTGTACGACGCCGGTCGCGGCGGGCATGAAAGTGACGACGCAGAATCAGAAATTGATCGATATCCGCCGTGGCGTGATGGAACTGTATTTGTCCGACTATCCCGTAGCTGAGGCTCATCCCGCTGTCGCAGCACATAGCGAACTGGCGAAGATGGCCGAGACGCTCGGTGTGCGCGAGGTCCGCTACGGCTTTGACAGCGCAAACCACGTCCATGCGAAACGGAGCGACGGCACGATCAATCCGCTATTCCGCGCCAAGGACGAGTCCAATCCTTATTTCACGTTCGATTCATCCAAGTGCATCGTCTGCTCACGTTGCGTACGCGCCTGCGATGAGCAGCAAGGCACGCTCGCGTTGACGATTCAGGGCCGTGGATTCGATTCGAGCATGGCGGCGGGCCAGGACGAGGCATTCCTCGATTCCGAATGTGTGTCTTGCGGCGCCTGCGTGCAGGCCTGCCCGACGATGGCATTGACCGAGAAGTCCTTGCTGACGCTGGGCGCGCCCGAGCACAGTGTGGTCACGACCTGCGCGTATTGTGGAGTCGGTTGTTCGTTCCGCGCCGAAATGCGTGGCGAGGAAGTCATGCGCATGGTGCCGAACAAGGACGGTCACGCCAATCATGGCCATTCCTGCGTGAAGGGGCGCTTCGCGATCGGCTACGCGACGCACAAGGACCGCATCCTGAAGCCGATGATCCGGGCGAAGATCAGCGATCCATGGCGCGAAGTGTCGTGGCAAGAGGCGATCGCGCATACGGCATCGGAATTCAAGCGCATCCAGGCCAAATACGGCCGCGATTCGATCGGCGGCATCACTTCGTCGCGCTGCACGAATGAAGAAACCTATCTGGTGCAGAAGCTGGTGCGCGCAGGGTTCCGCAACAACAATGTCGATACCTGTGCACGCGTCTGCCATTCGCCGACCGGTTATGGATTGAAGAATACGCTTGGCGAATCGGCGGGTACGCAGAACTTCGATTCGGTGATGCAGGCCGACGTGATCATGGTGATCGGCGCGAATCCGACCGATGCGCATCCGGTATTCGCTTCACAGATGAAGCGGCGCCTGCGCCAGAGAAATGGACAAGATCGCGCGCGGCTGATCGTCGTCGATCCGCGGCGCATCGATCTGGTGCGCACACCGCATGTGCAGGCCGACTATCACCTTGCGCTGTCACCCGGCACCAATGTCGCGATGCTCAATTCACTCGCGCACGTCGTCGTGACCGAAGGGCTGGTCAAGGAGGACTTCGTGCGTGCGCGATGCGAAATCGATGCGTTCGAGAAGTGGCGCAAATTCGTCGCCGAAGAGCGCAATTCGCCCGAGGCGATGGAGTCGGTGACGGGCGTGCCCGCGGCCGACGTGCGCGCGGCAGCGCGCCTGTATGCAACCGGCGGCAATGGCGCGATCTATTATGGCCTGGGCGTGACCGAGCACTCGCAGGGCTCGACCGCGGTGATGGGCATCGCCAATCTGGCGATGGCGACCGCCAATATCGGCCGCGAGGGCGTCGGCGTGAATCCGCTGCGCGGTCAGAACAATGTGCAGGGCTCGTGCGACATGGGTTCGTTTCCGCACGAATTTCCAGGCTACCGGCATGTCGGTGACGATGCGGTGCGGCATTCGTTCGAGCAGGATTGGGGACTGGAGTTGCAAGCGGAACCGGGTCTGCGCATTCCGAACATGTTCGAGGCCGCACTCGACGGCGAGTTCAAGGCGCTGTACATCGAGGGCGAGGACATCGCGCAGTCCGATCCGAATACGCAGCATGTCACCGCTGCGCTGACCGCGATGGAATGCATCGTCGTGCAGGATCTGTTTCTCAACGAGACCGCGAAATTCGCGCACGTGTTCCTGCCAGGGTCGACCTTCCTCGAAAAGGACGGTACGTTCGTCAATGCCGAGCGCCGCGTTTCGCGGGTGCGGAAAGTGATGGAACCAAAAGGTGGTTATGCGGACTGGGAAATCACCCAGTTGATTTCGAATGCAATGGGTTATCCGATGGCCTACACGCATCCGTCCGAAATCATGGACGAGATTGCGCGGCTCACACCGACCTTTCACAGCGTCAGTTTCGCCAGGATCGACGAGCTGGGCAGCATCCAGTGGCCGTGCAACGAACAGCATCCAAATGGCACGCCCACCATGCACGTCGATGAATTCGTGCGCGGCAAGGGCCGCTTCCTGCTGACCGAATACGTGCCTACCACGGAGAAGATCAACGCGAAATTCCCCCTGATTCTGACCACGGGACGAATCCTCAGCCAGTACAACGTCGGCGCACAGACGCGGCGTACCGCGAACAATCTGTGGCATAGCGAGGACCTTCTGGAGATTCACCCACAGGACGCCGAGGATCGCGGCATCCACGATGGCGACTGGGTCGGCATCCAGAGCCGCGCCGGCGAAACCGTGCTGCACGCGCTTGTCAGCGAACGCATGCAGCCGGGCGTCGTCTACACCACGTTCCATTTTCCGTTCACCGGCGCCAACGTGATCACGACGGACAACTCCGACTGGGCGACGAACTGTCCCGAGTACAAGGTGACGGCCGTGCAGGCCACGCGCGTCACCCAGCCGTCGGAATGGCAGACGCGCTATCGCGCCTTCAGCGAGCGGCAACAGGAATTGCTCGACGATGCCGTCGCCAGATAAAGAGACAGCGCCGTCCACATTGCCCGCTGGCGCCGTTGCCCGCGACGTGGAGCGTCATCGTGGCGCGAATGTCGCGCGCGTGCGTGACGCGGTGGCCGAGGAAATCCCGATTGCCTTCGTCTACAACGAGCGCCCGCATGCGGTGATGATGGCGACGCCGGCCGATCTGCAGGATTTCGCGCTCGGCTTTTCGCTGAGCGAGGCGATCATCGACCACGCGGCACAATGCGAAAAAGTGGAAATCGTCGAAGCGCTGGCGGGCATCGAATTGCGCATCACGATTCCGGAAAAATACGCTGCCGTGCTCGACGATCGCGTGCGCCAGCTGACCGGCCGCACCGGCTGCGGACTGTGCGGCGCGCAGACGCTGGACGCGGCGGTGCGTCATCCGGCGCGGGTGGTCGACGTGGCGACGATCGATGCGCTGGCCTTGAAGCGCAGTCTGAATGAATTGCAGCGCTCGCAGAAGATCAATGCGGTCACCGGCGCCACGCATGCGGCAGCCTGGGCGGCGACGCAGGGGCGCATCGTGCTGCTGCGCGAAGATGTCGGCCGCCACAATGCGCTGGACAAACTGATCGGCGCAATGCTGAGCACCGGTACAGATAGCGGCGGGATCGACCCGCACGACGGCTTTCTTGTGGTCACCAGCCGCGCCAGCTATGAAATGGTGATGAAGGCTGCGACCGTCGGCATCGGTTTCCTTGCCGCAATTTCCGCGCCGACCGCGCTCGCGATCGCACTGGCCAAGGAAACCAATCTCACCCTGATCGGATTCGCACGCGCGCATGGTTATTCGGTCTACGCGAACGCGCAGCGCGTCCTCGATCAATCAGCACAAATCGACAGGAGCATCGCCTCATGAGCGGCGCTGAACATCTGGTCACGATGGCCAACGACATCGCGAATTTCTTCCACTCCGAATCCGACCGGCAAGTCGCTGTCGACGGCGTCACCAGGCACATCCAGCGTTACTGGGAGCCGCGCATGCGCAGGAAAATCGTGGCCCATCTGGCCGAGCACAATGGCGAAGGGCTCAGTGATCTTGCGCGGCTGGCCGTGGCCCGTCTCGGGCCGATACCGAAGGCCTGACCGAGCCGTTCCATTCTCAATGCTGGCCGCCGCCGCGCGCACGCGTTGGTGCGCCAAACAGGGTGCGTCACGCTCACAAACTGCACCCCGCCGGCGTAGGTCCGACGCGCACGAGCTTGATGATGCTGGACAAACCGCTGTTGGTTCCCGAGGTGAACGAATAGCTCAGCGCCAGGTGGTTGCAGTCTGAAAATACGATGCTCGCCGAGCCCTCTTGCGGGTTGGTTACGCCACCGGGCGCGTTGAAGACGCCGCCTTGCGCGGAGTAGATCGGAATATTGGGCAACGTGGCCGTGCCGGCATTCGCGGAGGGAAGTTGGAGTAGTTGCAAGGTATACCAGCGTTGACTCGCGCCGCCACCGACAGACTGTCCGTTCGGCGCATAGGTGTACCACGCTGCGAAGGTCAGGTTTTCCACGGGATTGATACCGAACAGAAGTCCCTGCCCGCTGGTCGTGGGGTCGTACCACGCTCCGGAAAGGAGGAACAAGCCCGGTGCGGTGCCATTGCCATTGCCGTTGGTCGCACTACAGGTGACATTGCTGTCCAGACGGGTCAGCGGAATGCTGCCCACCCGGCCGGAGCCATCGGTGAAGGAATAGCTCAAGTTGCCGTCGGTGCAATCGCTGAAGTTGAGCGTGGCGTGGCCGACAAAATTCTGCCCGTTGGCGGTGTTGATGATCGGGCCGGCGTTGAAGTTGCCGCCGCCGGTGGCAACGATGTTGAGCGTCGACGTTGGGCTGGTGCTCGATACATTGCCTTGCAAGGTATACCAGCGTTTGTGATCTTCGCCGCCGGCGGTGGTGTCGAAGGTGAACAAGGCGCCACCGAAGAAGCCGATGCCCGGCGAAATCAGATCGGGGTAGATCTCGAAGAGCAGACCCTGGCCGCCGGTGGCGTGGTTGTACCAGGCGCCGGTCCAGCCGTGCTGATCCAGATTGCCCGGTGTGGTGACTGGGTTGGTCTTGGAGAACTGGGCGCTGGCTGGAGCGAGGGTAAGGGTGCCCGAGTAGCCGCCGATCAGCATCGTCGTGCCGCTGGGCAGGACTACCGTGCACGAGCCGGTCAAACTGCTGTCCAACGCGATGTAGCAGATGAGACTGCCGTTGCCGTCGGTGATGGTCACCGTACCGTAGTTGGCACCGCCGTTGCTGGCATTGGCAAATTCGGCCGCGGCCATCAAAGCGACAGCCGGTGTCGTAATGGCAGCGGTGATCGTGGTACTGGTGCCGGTGGCGACCGTAGTGTCGGCTGTGGTGATGGTCAGGATCGACGGAGCGAGTGTGCAGGTGGAATACCACGGGCTGACGCCTGTGGCGGCATCCAAAATGGAGTTGGCGACGTGATTTAAAGCGTTGTTGCACAGCGAAGAATTGCCGGCGACCAACGAGCCTGGTGGTACTGGTACATCACCAGTCAAGCCGTTGTTGCTGACCAAAAAATACTTGAGAGGAAGTCCGGCCAAGCTCGGAATACTGCCGGTGAGCTGGTTGGTGTCGACCGCGAATTCCTGCAAGCTGGAAAGCCCGGTCAAAGCGGGGATGCTGCCGGTGAGCTGGTTGTCACTGGCACTGAATATCTGCAAATTGGACAGACCCGTCAGGGTGGGAATGCTGCCGCTGAGCTGGTTAAGACCGACCGTGAATCGCTGCAAGCTGGACAACCCAGTCAAGGCGGGAATGTTGCCGGTGAGCTGGTTGCCGGCGGCATCGAAGACCTGCAAGTTGGACAGCCCGGTCAGGGCGGGAATATTGCCGGTGAGCTGGTTAACACCGACACTGAATTGCTGCAGGTTGGACAGCCCCGTCAGCACCGGAATGCTCCCGGAGAGATGGTTAATGGTGACAAAGAATTGCTGCAAGTTGGAAAGCCCCGTCAACGAAGGAATACCGCCGGTGAGGTGGTTAGCGCTGACATCGAAGACCTGCAAGTTGGAGAGTCCTGCCAGGGCGGGAAGTGTGCCGGTGAGATTGTTGTTGGACAAAAGTATCCCGGTGACGTGATCCGCACCCGGCGTACAGGTGATGCCGAACCACGAGCACTCCGTTCCCACTGGGCCTTCCCAGCCGGTGTTGTTCTTCCAATTTGCGCCAAGGGTTTGCGCATAGATCGCATCCAACACGGCGCGCTCGCCGGTTTGTTTCGAGGCGTTGACGCGTTGATTCAAAGCGGTCGAGGTGGATGGCGCATTGTTGCTGTCGCCCGAATAACTGGCGGTGATCGAGTAGGTGCCAGCTGAAAGCGACGAGGTGCTGCATGGCGCCGAACCGCCAGTCAAAGCGACCGCATTGCACAGCGTAACCGCACCGCTCTCCTTGAACGTGACCGTGCCGGTCGGTGCATTGCCGCTCACGGTGGCGGTGAGGGTAACCGCATCGCCGACGTTGCTCGGGTTGAGCGAGGAAAGCAGCGCGACGCTGGACGCCCCGGTTGTCGTCACGGTCTGCGTCAGCGGCGACGAGGTGGATGGTGCGTTGGCGCTATCGCCCGAATAGCTGGCAGTGATCGAATGAGGGCCGACCGCGAGCGACGAGGTGCTGCATGGTGCCGAGGTCCCGCTCAGGGCCACAGCATTGCAGAGTGTGACGACACCATCGGTGAACGTCACAGTTCCAGTCGGTGCGCTGCCATTCACAGTTGCGGTGAAGATCACGTTCTGGCCGGCCAGGCTTGGATTGGCTGACGACATCAGCGTAGTCGTGGTCGCCGGCAAGGCGCAATTTGTGTACCACGGGGAGACGCCGGTCGCCGTGTCCCACACAGCATCGGCGGTGTGATTGAGCGCGTTGGGGCACAGCGTCGACTGTCCTGCCACCAGCGATGCCGGTGCGGTGGGGAGATTGCCGCTTAGATCGTTGGTGTCAATGAGGAGACGCTGCAAGTTGGAAAGACCCGCCAGGGAGGGAATGCTCCCGGTAAGTTGGTTGCTGCTAGCCCAAAATCGCTTCAAGCTGGACAGCCCTGTCAGAGTTGGGATGCTGCCGGTGAGCTGGTTGAAGGGGACATCGAATTCCTGCAAATTGGAAAGTCCCGTGAGGGCGGGAATGCTGCCGGTGAGCTGATTGCTGGAAACAAAGAAGTCCCTCAAGCTGGACAGCCCCGTGAGGGTCGGAATATTGCCCGTGAGCTGGTTATTGCTGACAAAAAATGTCTGCAGGTTGGAAAGGCCACTCAGGGACGGAATGTTGCCCGTGAGTTGATTGGTGTCGACATCGAACAACTGCAAGCTGGACAGCCCCGCCAAGGCGGGCATGCTGCCGGTGAGCTGATTCGAGTAAGCAACGAACCCCCCCAAGCTGGAAAGCCCCGTCAAAGGGGGAATATTGCCGGTGAGCTGATTGGTGTCGACATCGAACTCCTGCAAGCTGGAGAGCCCGATCAAAATGGGAATGCTACCGGTGAGTTGGTTGGTGTAGGCATAAAATTGTTGCAGATTGGTCAGCCCCGCGAGCGAAGGAATTGGGCCGGTAAGCTGGTTGGTGTCGACATCGAAAAAGGACAAGCTAGATAGCCCGGTCACGGCGGGAATGCTGCCACTGAGTTGGTTAACGCCGACACCAAACTGAACAAGGTTGGTCAGCCCCGAGAGCGAAGGAATCGAGCCGGTGAGCTGATTGTTGTCGGCAGTGAATTGTTGTAGGCCGGAAAACCCGGTTAGGGCGGGAATGCTGCCAGTGAGTTGGTTTACACCGACACCAAGCTGAATAAGGCTGGTCAGCCCGGAGAGCGATGGAATCGGGCCGGTAAGCTGGTTGTTGTCAGCAGTAAAATTCTGCAGGCTCGTAAGCCCCGTCAGGGTCGGAAGGCTGCCAGTGAGCTGGTTAGCGCCGACAGCAAACTGAACAAGGTTGGTCAGCCCCGAGAGCGAAGGAATCGAGCCCGTAAGCTTGTTTATGTAGACATAGAATGCTTGCAGGTTGGTCAGGCCGGCGAGGGAAGGAATGCCGCCCGTGAGTTGGTTATTGCCTACACCAAAGAGCGTCAGGTTGGTCAGCCCTGAGAGCGAAGGAATTGGGCCGGTAAGCTGGTTGTTGTCAGCAGTGAATTGCTGCAAGTTGGAAAGCCCCGTCAGGGCGGGAAGGCTACCGGTGAGCTGGTTAACGCCGACACCGAAGCTTA
The DNA here is from genome assembly GCF_036560865.1 of Rudaea sp. Classification (GTDB taxonomy): domain Bacteria; phylum Pseudomonadota; class Gammaproteobacteria; order Xanthomonadales; family Rhodanobacteraceae; genus Rudaea. The sequence goes on along the minus strand of NZ_DATBQK010000047.1, from coordinate 2,960 downwards.
TAAGATTTGTGAGCCCCGTCAGGGTGGGAATGCTGCCGGTGAGCTGGTTGTTGTAAATAAAGAATTGCTGCAGATTGGAAAGCCCGGTCAGTGCTGGAATGCTACCGGTAAGCTGGTTGCTGTTGACGGCGAAATATTGCAGGCTGGAAAGCCCCGTCAGAGCGGGAATGTTGCCGGTAAATTGATTGGCAGAGACTTGGAAAGTCTGCAGATTGGTTAGCCCAGCGAGCGAGGGAATGCTGCCGGTGAGCTGGTTACTGTAGACGTTGAAGTCCGTCAAGCCGGATAGCCCTGCCAGGGCGGGAATGTTGCCGGTGAGCTGATTGCTTTCGACAGCGAAAGTCGCAAGATTGGTAAGGCCGGTTAGCGATGGGATGCTGCCAGTGAGCTGGTTGTTGTAAACATAGAATTGCTGCAGGCTGGAAAGTCCCGTCAGGGCTGGAATGCTGCCGGTAAGCTGGTTGTTGTCGACACCGAACTGAGTAAGGTTGGTCAGGCCCGTCAGGGTGGGAATACTGCCCGTGAGCTGGTTGTTGCTGACGTAGAATTGCTGCAAGCTGGAAAGCCCCGTCAGCGATGGGATGTTGCCGGTGAGCTGGTTATTGTTGACGGCGAAATATTGCAGGCTGGAAAACCCCGTCAAGGCTGGGATGCTACCCGTTAGCTGGTTGTTGTTGACGGCGAAATTTTGCAGGCTGGAAAGCCCCGTCAGGGCGGGAATATTGCCTGTATATTGATTGACCGAGACTTGGAAGGTCTGCAGATTGGTTAGTCCAGCGAGCGAGGGAATGCTGCCTGTCATCTGGTTGTGGTAGGTCCAAAATACTTGCAGACTAGTCAGCCCCGCGAGTGAAGGAATTGAGCCGGTGAGCTGGTTGTCTTGGACATAAAATTGCTGCAGATTGGTCAGCCCTGCGAGCGAAGGAATTGAGCCGCTGAGGTTGTTACCGCCAACAGTAAGATAGATAAGATCGGTCAGCGCTGATAGCGAAGGCAGCGAGCCGGTGAGATTGTTCCCTGCGAGCTGGATGAAAGTAATATGGGATTGCGGGCCGTCGCAGCTAATGCCATACCAAGTACATTCAGTACCTGAGGCCCCCTCCCAGCCCGTATTGGTCGTCCAACTCGCGCCATTGGTCTGGGTGTAAAGCGCATCGAGCACCGCGCGCTCACTGGGAGGTATGGCAGCTTGCGCCAGCCCGCAGCCGATGAAAGTCAACCACGCAACCAACTTCGCAATGCCGCGCAACAAGCGAGCTTTCATCGGTATTCCCCCAGAGAATAGCAATGTCGCGTACGGTCGAAACAGGCCTACTCTTGCAATAGAGCCGTGTATAAGCCGATCGTCTCAGTGGAGACGTCGCTGATTGGAGCGCAACGAGAGTACGCGCTATTTTGTTAACTACGTCTCAATTTCATACCGAATGATTTCGGCATGACCCAACTCGACAATTTGATGGATGTTCGCAGCCACATCGCATTTGGCCATTCTTACAGGCCTTGTGGCACTCTTCGCATTCGTTCGCAAACGCAGAGTGAGGTTCGACCATGCCACGTTTTCAACTTGTCCTGTGCGCCATTGTGGGTGTAATGGGTCTGGCCGCGCTGCCGGCGCTCGGTGCGGAATCTGCGGGTAAGACTGGTGCCCATCGCGTCGTCGATCGCTGGAAGCTCGGTGGCGCCGGTGGCTGGGACTATCTTCTTGCCGACGCCGATGCGCGCCGCATTTATGTGAGTCGTTCCGACCGCGTGCTTGTGCTCGATGCCGACAGCGGCAAGTCGATCGGTGAAATCGCGAATACGTCGGGCGTGCACGGGATCGCACTCGCCCCCGGATTGAATCGCGGCTACACCAGCAACGGCCGCGCGGATTCGGTGACGGTATTCGATTTGAAAACACTGAAAGCGCTCGCCGAGATCAAGGTCAGCGGCAAAAATCCGGATGCGATCCTGTTCGACCCGGCGACGCGGCATGTGTTCACGTTCAACGGCCGCAGCGCGAATGTGAGTGTGATCGATACGGCCGACAATCGCGAGATCGGCACGATCGCACTCGGCGGCAAACCCGAGTTCGCAGCGACCGATGGCAAGGGTCGCATCTACGTGAATATCGAGGACAAGAACGAACTGACCGCGATCGATGCGAGCACGCAGAAGGTGCTGACGAGCTGGCCGCTCGCCGGTTGCGAGGAACCATCGGGGCTGGCTTTCGACACGATGCACCAGCGTCTGTTTTCGGCCTGCGGCAACGCGAAGATGATCGTCACCGACAGCACCAACGGCAAGCAGGTTGCCAGCCTCGCGATTGGCAACGGCGTCGACGCGGCGGCATTCGATGCGCAACGCCATCTCGTGTTCAGTTCGAACGGCGAAGGGACCTTGACCATCATCCATCAGGACGACGCCGACCACTATCGCGTCGTCGACAATCTCGTCACGCAGAAGAGCGCCCGCACCTTGGCGCTCGATGCGAAAACACACCGCCTGTTTCTGCCCGCCGCCGAGTTCGGTTCCGCGCCCGCGGCGACGCCGGAGCATCCGCATCCGCGGCCGGCAGCGATCGAGGGCAGCTTCACGATTCTGGTCGTGGGGCAATAAGGGTTGATTGCATTTGAGCTAAGCAAGGGCCCGGGCTGGGCACGCTCACGATGATATGATTCCGCGCTGATTGCCGATTTCAGCGGGGGCCATGGAATCGATTCAAATCCCGGGGTATGAACTGCTGCACCCGTTGGGCAGCGGCGGCATGGCGACGGTTTACCTCGCCCTGCAGCGTTCGCTCGACCGCAAGGTCGCGATCAAGGTAATGCGGCGGGCGGGCGACGCATCCAGCGCCGACGCGCTGCAGTTCGAGCGTCGATTCCTGCTGGAAGGCCGCACGATGGCCTTGCTGCCGCATCGCAATATCGCGGCGGTTTACGACATCGTGACCACGCCGGACATCGCCTACATCGCGATGG
>NZ_DATBQK010000046.1:0-26938 GCF_036560865.1 Rudaea sp. | reverse complement strand
GCGGCGATGAGCGACGGGCTCGCGCGCTGGACTGCGAACGAGGCGCTGCCGTTGAAACTGCTGCGTTCGCTGGGCCTGCTCGCGCTGGATCGCATCGCGCCGTTGCAGCAAGCGATTGTCGCGCGAGGAATGGGGTTCCGCAGTGACACTCCGCAACTTGCACTCAGCAAACGTCCATGAGTCGTCGACCGATCCATGATGTCGCCATCGTCGGTGCCGGTATGGTCGGCGCGGCGCTCGCGCTGGATCTGGCGCAGCGCGGCTTCGATGTCGCCCTGATCGAATCGCGCGCGCCGGCACCGTGGCGCGGCGAGGACGAGATCGATCTGCGCGTCGTCGCGCTGGCTTCGTCGTCGGTCGATCTGTTCGCCCGTCTGGACGTCTGGACGGCCATTTCCGCAGCACGCGCCAGCGCCTATCGCCGCATGCGCGTCTGGGACGCGCTCGCACCGGGCGAACTGGACTTCGATGCGGCAGACGAAGGCGCAGCCGCACTTGGTTATATCGTCGAGAGTCGTCTGATCCAGTCGGTGCTGTGGCAGGCCGCGCAGCGCAACCCGGAAATCACCCTGCGCTGCCCCGCGCGCGTCGTCGCGACGGAAGTCGACTCCGATCGGCGCACGCTGGTGTTCGACGACGACAGCCGCCTCGCCGCGCGCCTCGTGGTTGCGGCGGACGGAGCAGAGTCGGCGCTGCGCGAACTGGTCGGTATCAAGACCCATGATCGCGACTACGCGCAGCGCGCGATCGTCGCGCACGTGGCGACCGAGCGGCCACACGAAGGCACCGCGTGGCAGCGCTTTCTCCCCGGTGCGACGATCGCCTTTCTGCCGCTGGCCGATGGGCGCAGTTCGATCGTCTGGTCGGTGCCCGACGCGCAGGCGTCGCGTCTGCTCGCACTCGACGATGCCGCATTTCGCGCCGAACTTGGCGCTGCGTTCGATTTCCGTCTCGGCGCAATCACGGCGACGACTCAGCGCGCAGCATTTCCGCTGCGCCTGCGTCTGGCCGAGCGCTACATCGCGCCGCGCTTCGCCACGGTCGGCGACGCCGCGCACGTTGTGCATCCGCTGGCCGGGCAGGGCGTCAATCTCGGCCTGCGCGACGTGAGCGAACTCGTCACTGCGCTGACCGCGGCACGCGATGCAAAACGGGATTTTGCGGCCGAGTATACTTTGCGTCCTTTCGAGCGCCGCCGGCACAGCGACAATGCGCTCTCCGCTTACGCCTTCGATGCGATCCAGCGCACGTTCGGCAGCGATTTGGTCGCGCTCGCGACGCTGCGCGGTTTCGGCCTCGCTGCGGTCGACCGCATCGGGCCGCTCAAGCGGATTTTCGCGCGCCACGCGGCGGGTATCTGACTCGCGCTTGGCTGCGCTATGATCGATCATCTTTCGACGAGGATTGAACCATGTGGCTGATCAATCTGATTCTTCTGATCCTGCTTGGCTTGCTCGGCATTGGGTCGTGGTTGAAAGGCCGCCAGCCGAACCTCGGGCGGCAGATCGGGCAGCTTGAGTCGTTCGAAGGCTGGATCGGCATCGTCGGCCTGGTGTGGGGCATCGTGCTGCTGCTGCGCTGGTTTTCGACACTCGGTCTGTTTGGCTACGCGCCCGGTTTCGTGCTGGTTGCGCTCGCGATCGCACTGGTCATAACCGCCTTGTCGCTGATCCTGGCCTTGCCGCAGTTGAAGACGCTATTCGGCAGCAACGATTTCACCAACAAGCTTGGCGAATTTGCCGGCAAGCTCGGACCGTACAAAATGGGACTGGGCTTTGCCTGCCTGCTGCTGGCCTTGTATTCGTTGCTCGGTGTCTTGCGCGTGCTTTGACTGCCAGCCTATTTCTCGATCTTGTAATTGATCCCGGCGCGGCTCGACAGCGTTCCATTGCGCATTTCGAAATCGAACAGGCGCGTGAGCTTGTAGCGCAGCGTCACGACCTGGCCGGGCGTGAACAGGCCGACGCCATAGCTCAGGTATAAACGTGGAGAAAGATACTTGCCGACCGTGAGCGCGGCGCCGCCGACACTGGAATTGTCGGCGACACCGACGTCGTCGAGACCCATTTTCGCGCCGACGCTTTTTGCCAGCATGTCACCGCCCGCGGTGCCGAGCGCGCTCGCCGCGCTGCCGACCGCGTTGCTTTCGCCACCCTTCAACTGCGACAGCGGCTTGCCGGCGACGAGGTAGGACAATGCATCGGACTGCTCCATCGCCGGATCGGAAAACACGGTCAGTTGCGGCGTCAGCGCGGTGCCGCGCACGCGCAGGCCGACGCTGATGTTCTGATCGGGAAAGGCTCGCGTGGCGCGGATATCCAGGCCTGGATTTTCCACCGGCGTGCCGGCGAACAGCAGGCGGCCTTCCTGGATGGTCAGGTCCTGACCGTAGGCTTTGAACGTGCCGTTGAGCTGAATCTGCCCACGCCCGATCGGCGGCCGGCCCGGCGTCTGCACGATCGACAGCTGACCGCCGAGGTCGGCGTTGAGTCCGAAGCCGATCAGATGCACCTCGGTGCCCTGGCGCAGATCCATCGCCAGCTTTTCACCCATGCCGAGCTTGAGCGTGATGTCGACTTCGACCGGCAACGCCGCGGTCGCTGGTGCCGGCTTTTCGTCGACGACGACCACGTCGGGCGAGGTCGCCACCGCAGCACCACCACCCGGCAGCTTGGCCAGATCGACGAACATCCGCGGTATGCCCAGCGTGCCGCTGACCGCGAGGCGTTTGCCATCGCGATCGATCTTCAGGTCAGGGGAAATGTGTACTTTTGCACCCGGGATATTCGCCGCCAGAAAATCCTCGCCCTTGACCGTGAGCGTGACCGGCGCATTCGCCGCGATACCCGCAGTGCCCTTCAGCGCGAGCGTGCCTTCGTCCGAAGCGATCGATCCGTCGATGGCGAAATTCTCGCCGTCGCGCGAAAGCACGCTGATCTTGCCGTCGTGCAGTTTCAGGCCCGCGGCCGGCACTTCGGTGGCGAAGTCGATCAGAGCAAGCTCGCCTTCGACGCCGGGCTTGGCCGTCGTGCCGGACAGCGCGAACTTCGCCTCGACCTTGCCCTTGGTGCCGGACAAGTTGGGCGTAAGCAGGTCGACGAACGACAGATTGTTGATCGTCGCCGACAGATTGCCCGACAGCGGCATTGCGCCGCCCGGACTGTCGTTATTCAACGTGCCGGTGACGATATGGCCGTCCAGACGGCCGCCGCCGTTGAGGTCGCCCGCGATCGTGATCGTGCTCTGTTGCGGCGACAGCGCTGCATCGATGTGAAAATTCCTGTACGCGAGCACTGCCTGTGAGGTTGAATCCGGATAGGTGATCGAACCCGACTCCGACTTGATCGTCGCCTGTCCGCTTAGCGCGCCGTCGGCGGATTGCGCGATATTGCCGTTGCCGTTGATCTCGCCGTCGAGCTTGAGCGGCACGTCGGGGCTGGCGAGCTTGCCGATCATGCTCAGCGGTAGATGTTCGAGGGTGAACTTCGCCTGCGTTCTCTTTTGCGCATCCTGGTTGGCGGACGCGCACAGGCCCGGCGTACCAGCGCGCAGACATAGTTCGTCGAGATTGAACGCACCGCCGACATAGCCGAGCGCGGCCGGATGCGTGAGCTTCCATTGCGGCTGATCCTTGACGTCCAAGGTCAGCGCATTGAGCGTACCGCGCCAGTCGTTACTCTTGCCCTTGTTCGCCACGAGTCCGCCGTCGAGGGCAAGACTCGCGCTCAACGGCTTGCCGCGCGCGTCGAGTTCGAGATGGTGCGCCGCCTGATTGCCCTTGGCGTCGAGCTTGAGCGTATCGAACACAAAACCGCCCGCAGCTACGGTTTTCGCCTCGACATCGAGGTTGCCGCTGGGTGCGGACAGATCGTGTACATCGAAGCTCAGGGTCAGCGCCTGCATATGTGTGTCGCCGCTCGCAATCTGCGCGCCGTCCAGCTTGCCGCTCGCATCGAGCTTCGGCCACGCCCCTTGAACCGCGATGTCGCCGCGCAGGCTGCCACCGCTTTTCGGTATCCAATCGCCAAGACTGTCTATCGCTAGGTCGATCTTGAGGTCGGTGCGCGCGCCGCCGGTCGTGCCGCCTTTGCCGATCAGGGCGACGCTGCTCTTGCCGGACGACAGGGTCAACTTGCCGTCGACACTGAACGGTGCCGCGAACGCGAGATCGGCGTTGCCGCCCAGCGCGCGCTGGCGCAGGCTGCCGCTGAGGTTGTCGAGCTTGAGTTTTCCGACCGGTCCGGTTTTTTCCACATTTCCACTTGTGGACAAGGTGAAATTCACCGCGCCGGGCCAGTTCCTGGCGAATGCGCCGGGGTCGAACTTGTCGGCCTTGGCGTTGAGGTTCCAGCCGATCTGCGGTTTGAGCACGATCGCGCCGCTCGCATTGAGGCCACCCTTGGGTTGCTGCAAATCGAGTTGCTGCAACTCGATCCTGTCCGGCGTGCCGTCGAGCTTGAACGCGATATCGGCAAGCCGGCCGATCTTGTCGGGAGCATTCGGTCCGATCGAGAGGTTGCCTTGCGCGGCGAATTTCCCGGCATTGCCGTTCGCGCTTAGCGTGCCGTGCGAGGCCAGCGCCTGGCCGACCAGATCGGCCGGCAATTCCACGCCTTCCCATGTCAGTTTCAGATCGCCGCCGATCGGCTTCGCGTCCAGTTGCACCCTGGCTTGCGCGCTGAGCGCACCGGTGGCTTCGGGCGAGCGCAGATGCAGCGTTTCGACGGTAAGGGTTTGTCCGGCGAGGGCGAACTTGAGCGGATCGAGCAGCACGCGATGCGCGTTCACATCGACATTGCCGCTGACCGTGCCGCCATTCCTGTCGCCAGCGCCGCTCAGATGCAGCGCTAGCGATTTGAGCGCATCGCTTTGCGTGAGCTTGGCGGGGTCGAATGTGGGCACGTCCAGATTCAGCGTCCATGGCAGTGCCTTGTCGCTCGGCGTCATGTTGCCGTTCGCCGTGGCGACAAGCGGCTGGCTCAGCGCGAGTGTGAAATGCGCCTGTTTGCCGTCGTTTTGAAAATCGAGCGTACCGACTGCGCGGGTCGGCGGCGTGGCCGCATCAGGTTCGTTTTCGTCGGGGACCTTCCAATCGATCGCGAGTTTGGCGCTGCCGCGCAGATCTGTATACGTGGTCAGCGCACCGTTGAGATCGACCTTGCCGTCCGGTGCGCGCAGCGCGAGTTGCTTGACGGTCAGCGCGGAACTCGTCCAGGTCGCTGCGGCATCGAGGCTGTCGCTCGCGAGCAACAGTCTGCCATCCTTGGTGATCGCGGTTTTGCCGATGTGCAGGCGCTCGATCAGGATATCCAGCGGTGGCGTCAGCAGCATCTGCAGCGAGGGCGCCGGCACATTCGTAGACGCTGGCAGCACCGTGGTCAGCGCGACATCGACGCCGTCGAGCTGCACATTCTTCAACTGCAGTGTTCTGTGCAGAAGGCCGAAAAAATCGTACTCGATCTTCGCCGATTTGATTTTCACCTCGATGCCGGAAGCGGCATCGCGATAGTGCAGATCGTGCAATTCGAGCGGACTGACGAGAACGCCGCGCGCTTCGGCGAGCAGCAGCTTGCCGGCGAGCGACGTCTTCGCCCGTTCGATCGCGAAGCGCGCACCCGCTTCCGTCGCCAGCAACCAGTAGGCGAGCGCGACGACCACGGCGAGCAGCACGACCAGCGCGATGCCGATGCGTTTGAGCCAGGTTCTGACGCGCACGCTCATGTCGGTAATGTCCCTGCGCACATGGTCATAAATCCGGCCCGATCACCAGATGCAACTGCACACCGTGCCTGCCGTCGGGATCGTTCACCGGCACGCCGATATCCGCGCGCACCATGCCGACCGGCGAGCGCCAGCGCAGGCCGATGCCGGCGCCGATATGCGTCCTGAAACCGTTGAATTGATTGAATGCATCGCCGGTGTCGACGAAGGTTGCGATGCCCCAGGTCGGGGTGAAGTAATACTCGTACTCGGCGCTGGCGACCGCGAGATTTTTGCCGCCGATGATCAAGTTGTTGCAATCGGTGGTCGGATTCGTCGCGCATCGGGCCAGTGCGATCGGCACTAGATCGGCGGGCAGCGGCAAGCCGATGGTTTCGTAGGCGTAGCCGCGGATCGAACGATCACCGCCGGCAAAGAAGCGCAGCTCCGGCGGCAGCTTGTCGAAGTCGCCGACCGCGGTGGCGCCGAGCGAGCCGCGCAGGATCAAGCGCTGGTTGTCGCCGAGTGCATGAATCCATTTCGCATCGCCGCGCACCTGGGCGAATTTCGTGCTCGAAAGAAGGCCGGGGCTGCCGCGCGCATCGAGCGTGATCGAATAACCGTCGCGGACGAAGCTGCGGTCGTCTGAGCGCTTTTTTTCCAGCGAGATTTCCGGATACAGCAATGTCGAATTGCCGTCGATATTCGCCACGGTGAACGTGCCGGTGAGCAAATTGAGGCCGAGCGTGCGCGTGAAGCCCAGCCACTGGCGTGTCTCGTTGGCGACCAGGCGCGTGGTGTTGGATTGCGAGGTCTGCGTGTTGATGTCGCTGTAGATCGCGCCGAAGTTGTAGGCGCGATTGTCGTCGCCGGGCAGCGGAATCGTGTAGGTGCCCGCCAGGGTTTTTGCGCGCTGCGCAATTTCCACTTCGATTTTTGCCTTGTGACCGCGTGTGTTGAGCCAGCGCCGGGTCAGGCTGCCCTTCACGCCGAGGCCGATGTCCGAGTCGATGAAGACTCCGGCGGTATAGATATTGCGCTTGGCCGGCGCGAGCGTGACCTTGATCGGAATCACGCCGTCGTGCGCATGCTCCTTGTCCGGCATCACGTCGACGATGCCGAAGTAATCGGCGTCGATCAGCTTCTGCTGCAGGCGCAGAAGTTTCGTCTGACTGTAGAAGTCGCCGGCGCGCCACGGAACGTAGCGATCGAGAAAGCCGTCGTCGAACTGGGCACCCTTGAAGACGATATCGCCGAAGCGATAGCGTGGGCCGACGTCCCACTTCAGCGCGATCGATGCCTTGTTCGTGCTGCGCGAGACATCGACACGATGGGTGGTCTGCACCGCATCCAGATAGCCGCTGGCGAACAGCGCCGATTGCACCGCGGCCTTGCTTTTCTCGTACAGCGCACTGTCGAATTGCTGGCCGGTCTTCGGCGCGAAGTCGGCCAGTGCCGCGGCCACCGGTTTTTCATCGCGCGCCGGATCGGGCACGTCGACCGCGTAGTCGGACACGCGCATCGGCTCGCCCACGCGCACGTGGATGATCGCGGTCCAGCCCTGTGTGGTTTCCTTCAATTCGCCGTCGGTTTTGGCGTTGTAATAGCCGAAGGCTTCGAGCACCTTGGCGATCTGTTGCGGCGCGTTGTCGTACAAACGCCGCGCCTGCGCCGCGCTGATGTCCTGTTTTGCGTATTGGGTGATTTCCGCCGCGGCAGTCACCGCGGTCTTGAGCGGATCGTCGACGCCATCGATCTGCGTCGTCAGTGTGCCGGCGAAGCCGTTCGCGCAGATCAGCAACAAGGCCAGGGCAGAGGCCGCGCGTGTTGCGCCAAGACGCGCACGCAGCCCTCCCCGAAAATTCACATCCATGGTGAATTTATAGCATGGCCTCCGCGCGTGGGTGGTTACGCCGTTGTGAATTCACGCACGCCTTGCGCGAGCGCAGACACGCCTTGCGCAATCAGGCCTTGCGCAGGCGCGATCCGCGTGTCCAGAACCAGTACACCGGCACCCCGGTCAGGGCGATCAGCGCCGCCATGCCCGCGTCGCGCGGACTTGCGATCACATTGCTCACGACCGTGGCCAGCGTCACCACGACGAACAGGCCCGGCAGCAGCGGAAACCCGGGTGCCTTGAATACCGCGGGTTCGTTGCGCAGACGGCGGTAGTAGAACAGGGTTGCCACCGCGCCCGCGTAGCCGAGCCAGTCGGCGAAGGTCGAGTAGTCGAGCAGTTGTCCGTAGCTGCCGGACAGCGCCAGCACGATCGCCCAGCCGGCCAGCGCGGCGAGCGCGACATCCGGCGTGCGGAAGCGCGGATGCAGATGCCCCGTCGCGCGGAAAAACACGCCGTCGGCGCCCATCACCTGGAACACGCGCGCGCCGCCGATGAGCGAGATATTGCAAAAGCCCAGCGTGGATATCGCGATGCCGACCGCGATCGCGCGCGCGCCCGCGTTGCCGAACGCGCTTTGCATCACCGCGGCCGCGGGCGCGGTGCTCGATGCGAGGCCTTCGTGGCCGAGGACTTTCAGGTAGGCGAGATTGGCGAGCAGGTAGCAGGCCGCGACCAGGCTCATGCCGATGATCAGTGCGCGCGGAATATTGCGCTGCGGTTCGCGGATTTCGCCGGCGATATTGTTCGCATAGCCCCAGCCGCCGTAGGCGAACAGTACCGGCATCAGGATCGCACCGAAACTCCAGAAACCCGTGCCGCTGCGCGGCGGCGCGTTCGTCGCCGGCAGCAGTGGCGCGGCGAAGAACAGGCCGGCTACGATCACCGCGACGATCGCAACGAGCTTGAGCACGGTGAGCACGTTCTGCACCGTCGCGCCCGATTTGATGCCGGTGAAGTTGATGCCGGCGAGCAAGACGATCGCGCCGATCGCCAGCGGCTTGATCAGGGTCGGCGGCAGGCCGGCTGCCGTGCAGGCGTAGGTCGCGAAGGTGATGCCGACCGCGGCGATGCTGCCCGAGTAGTTGATCAGCAGCATCGTCCAGCCGAACAGGAACGCGATCAGCGGGCCGAAGGCCTCGCGCAGATACACGTAGGTGCCGCCCGCCTGCGGCCGGCGCGCGCCGAGTTCGGCGAAGCACAGTGCGCCGACCAGGCCTACCAGGGCGCCGAAGGCCCAGGCTTCGATGACGCCCAGACTGGTTGTCGTGCGCTCGGCGACGATTTTCGGATTCAGGAAAATCCCCGCGCCGATCACGCCGCCGACCACGATCATGCTCGTGTCCCAGACACCGAGGCGGCGCAGGTAGCCGGGCGTCGCCGATTCGTTCGGCGTCGTCGCTGCAACGGCGGTATCGTGGGCCACGCGAATACTCCGTAGTCGGTTCACGCGAGCATGGCGAAGTTGCATCGCGCTGTCGAGCGTCGGTGCCAAAAAAAACCGGCGCCGCTGGGGCGCCGGTAACGGTTCTGCGAATCGCCCTTCGACAAGCTCAGGGCGAACGGACTACTTATTCAAGCCTTGCTTAGAACTTGTACTTCAGCGTCACCATCGCCGACCAGCGCGACACCGTGCGGCTCGGATCGAGGAAGCCGCCGTCGTAGAACACCTTCTGCTGCGGCAGGTAGTTGCCGTTCTTGTCGGTCGGCAACGTGTACACATACTGGCCTTTGGCGTTCACGCCGGCATAGTTGGCGAGGGTGCGCGTCGGATAACCGGTGGTGTTGACGACCTGCGTGTCGCCCCAATGCTTGTTCAGCAGGTTGAGGAAATTGAACAGGTCGAAGCGCAGTTCGCCCTTGCCCCAGATGCCCGGTACTTCCTGCGCGAAGCTCATGTCGAGCTGATTGATCCATGCGTTCTTCGCACCATTGCGCCCGGCGATCTGGCCGAGATGATCCTTCAGATACGAATCGTGCGCGAGGAAAGCCTGAAACTGCTGAATTTGCGTCGGCGTCACGCTCGATGCGTAGGCGACCTTCGGATCATTGACGCCCGGAATATAGACCGGATCGAATCCCGCGAGGCTGTCGCCATTGACGTCGTTGCCGAACACCCAGGTGTAGTTGTTGCCGCTGCGGCCGCTGTAGAACCCGGAAACGGTACTTTTATAGTCGCCGAAGAACGCGTGCTGCCAGGTCAGCGAGGTCTTGAACGTGCGCGGCACGTTGTAGTTCGAGGTCGAGGCGACGTTGTCGTTCGGATTCACGCGCACGACGCGCTGATAGCCGTTGAACGCGATCGTATCGACGCCCGCATCGGCGTCCGTTGCATGGCTGAAAGTCACCGCGACATTGCCGGACAGGTTCTCGGTGAACGGCTTGTTCACGCTGAGCGTGAAGGTGTCTGCCTTGCCCTCGTTGGTATTGGCGAGTCGCGTCGACGAAGTGGCGAAGGCACGATTCTGGTTGGCCAGCGAATCGGCGGCCTTCGGCGCTTCGCCGGGCGTCTTCCAGAACTGCAGGCGGCCGTCCGGCAGCGTGCCGGTCGGTGCGCCGAAGTTGATTGCCTGATACAGGATGCCGTTGTGCACCTGCAGATGCTCGTATTCGGCCGTGCCGATCAAGCCCCACCACGGCAGTTCGCGGTCGAGCGCAAGACTGGTCTTGAGCACGGTCGGCAGCTGGAAATTCTTCGCGACCGTGTCGACCGAGCCGGCGCCGCCGCCGACCGGAATCGGCTGGTTGAACGGATCCGGACTGAACGGTGCCTTCGACGCATCGAACGAGGTGTACGAGAGTACGGTGACGCCGTTGTTCTGGTACGGATTGGTCAGCCACACCGCCGGCGGCGAGCTCTGGAACAGGCCGACGCCGCCGCGCAACTGCGTCTTGTAGCTCGAGTCGAAGTTGTAGTTGAACGAGACGCGCGGCTCGATCACCGCATCGCCCGAGCTGACCATATTGTTGTTCGGATAGCCGAACGCCGCCGCAAACTTGGCGTTGTACACCGGCTTCCTGTTCGCATCGGGAATGTCCACGCGCACGCCAAACTGCAGCGACAGCGCCTCCGTCGCCTGCCAGGTGTCCTGCAGGAACGGGCTGTACTGCGTGTAGGTCCAGGCGCCGGCGATGTCGGGCAGAGTGTAGCCGGGCGCGGGATGGAACAGGCTGTAACTCGTGTAGAGGCCCTTGGAGAAATTGTCGATGCCGTTGAATACATAACGGCCGAATTCGGTCTGGCCGAACAGGTTGTAGATCTTCGTGCTGGTGTAATCGAGGCCGCCCTTGATCGCGTGATCGCCGATCGTGTAGGTGCCGGCTAGGAACAGGCTCGACTTCTTCGTGTCGATGAGGTTGTAGTGGCGGAACTGCTCCTCGCCAAGATTGACCACCGGCCCGGTTGCGGGCGCGGGCGCGAGGATCACGGCGATGGCCGGTTCGTGGAACGGCGCAGTCGTGGCCTGGATGAAATGCTGGTAGCCGATCTTGGCCTCGGTGGTGAAGTTGTCGGTCCAGTCGTCGAACAGATGCACGACATAGTTGTTGGTCGTGATCGCCTTGGTGTAGGTGTAGCTCGACAGGCCCACGCTATTGGTGGTGTTGCCACCGACCGCGGGCTGTACATTGGTCGTGCGCTGCGCGGTGAAGCTCGCGCGATGGTTGTCGGAGATGTTCCAGTCGATCTTGCCGAGATAGCGTTTGTCGACAAAGGTGAGGCCGAGCACGCCGCCGAACGTGCCCGGGATCAGGCCGAGCTTGGTCGCAGTGTCGATCACCTTCTGCAAGTCCCCGGGCGAAATCTTGCCGCTGGTCGAGGCGCCGGTGAGCGATGGATCCAGACCATTGGCTGAGTCCACGCCCAAGCCGTTCATCCTTTCCCTCTCGGCCGAGAGGAAGAAGAACAGTTTGTCCTTGATGATCGGGCCGCCGATGTTGAAACCGCCGGTCCAGTCCTTGTCGTAGTTGAGGTATGGGTAATTGTGGCTGCTGCTGGACAGCCAGCCGGCATTGCCGACCAGTTTGTCGGCGTTGCGATAGGAGTAGTACGCGGCGCCGTGGAACTCGTTGGTGCCGGACTTGGTGACGGCGTTGACGTCGGCGCCGACGCTGTCGGCGATCACGTCGTAGTTGGCCGTCTGGATGTTGTACTCGGCGATCGTCTCGGGCGAGATCGGCGTTTTCAGATACGGCAGGCCGTTGGCGTTGAGGCCGAACGGATCGCCCTGGCTCACGCCGTCGACCGCGATGTTGTTATAGCGGTTGTTCTGACCCACGGCCGAGAACGCGCCGACACCCTGATCGATCACGGTCACGCGCGGGTCGAGGCGCACCACATCGTCGATCGAGCGGTTGCCTTTCGGGATCGCATCGAGCTGGCGCTGCGAGATCGTGGTCGACAGCCCCTTGTTGTCCGGCGCAAACATCATCGTCGACGCGTTCGCGCTGACCACAACCGTATCGAGCGACTTTACCTGCGTGGCGCTGGCCGCGGCGAGGTTGATCGACGCAGGCTGACCGAGCTGCAGATACACATCATCCTGTTCGGCGACCCTGGTGTCGCCCTTGTTCGCGCGTACGTCGAACGGTCCACCGACGCGCAGGCCTTGCGCCGAGTAGCGGCCATCGGCGTCGGTCGTCACTTCCTTGGTCGTGCCCGACGGGCGATGCACGATCGTCACGGTCGCACCCGCTACCGGATTGCCGCTCGCGTCGAGCACGCGGCCGTTGACACCGGACGTGGTGATGTTCTGTGCGTCGACTGCGGTTGCCGCGAGCAACGCGGCAATGGCGATCGAAAGGGTCTTTGCGCGAATCGTCATGGACATTGAATATCCTGGTTGCGTAGAGAGAATGGGAACAGCCTGCCGCGACCGCAGTCATGGGGTATGGCCGAGGGATCAACTCGTCGTCCGCCCCTCGAAAACACCCCTGCAGGGCAAAGCGCCGGTGTAAAATTTCGTTAATAGTAGACAATATTTATTACATTGCGCTAGTGGTGTGTAAACACAGGCTCGGTTTTTCCACCAAATGCGGACTGCCGAGCCAGGGTCGGGTAGCGGTCCAGTTTGGAAATTCCGCTTGCCCTGAGTCCTTCGGCAAACTCAGGACAGGCTGCGGCGCTCGCGCGAAGTCAAAGGGCACGGGCCAAGCCGCTTCGACTTCGTTTGCTGCGCAAGCCGCGATCAGCGCGAACGGTTCTTTTGCATCGCAAACCAGACCACGATCGGGTGTCGGTCGCCTGTCCGAACACCGGATTTCGCCTTATTATTGCCCGGCTGATGCATTCTGCTATGCGCGGTAGCCGGTTTCGCCGGCATAACCGCCTCATCTGAAACGGGAACCTCCCAGTGGGTATCGACAACGCGTCCGCACCCGGCGCCAATTGGGTCGTGGTCAAATTCGGCGGCACGTCCGTGTCGACACGCGCGCGTTGGGACAAGATCGCCGCGATCGCGAAAGCCTGGCGCGCACGCGATCGGCATGTGCTGATCGTGGTGTCGGCGCTGTCCGGCACGACGGACAAATTGAAGGCGATCTGCGATGCGCATGCGGATGCGCAAAAATGTACAGCCGTTGCCGCGGAAATCGCGCTGCGCCATCGCGCGATGTTCGCCGAACTCGGTTTGAGCGACGCGCACAGCAGCGACGGCTGGCTGGCGCGACTCGATCAATTGCTTGACGACGCGCGCTGCGTGCAGGGTGCGCTGAGCTGGCAGGCGGACGTACTCGCGCTCGGCGAATTGATGTCGTCGACGCTCGGCGCGGCCTATCTGAATTCGCTCGGCCTGCCGGTGCGCTGGCTCGATGCGCGCGAACATCTGCTCAGCGAACCGCTGCCGAACCAGAACGCCTGGGGCCGCTATCTGTCGGCTTCGGTGCCGACTGCGCCGGATGCGCAGCTCCGGACGCATCTGGCTGCATTGGGCGAGGTGTTTATCACCCAGGGTTTCATGGCGCGCAACGACGAGGGCGAAACCGTGATCCTCGGCCGCGGCGGTTCGGACACGTCGGCAAGTTACTTCGGTGCGCTGCTCGCTGCGGAGAAAGTGGAAATCTGGACCGATGTCGCCGGCATGTTCAGCGCCAATCCGCGCCAGGTGCCGAACGCGCGCCTGCTCGCGCGGCTCGACTACGAGGAGGCGCAGGAAATCGCGACGACCGGCGCCAAGGTGCTGCATCCGCGCTGCATCAATCCGGTGCGCGAGGCCGGCGTGCCGCTGGCGATCAAGGACACGAATTATCCCGATCTCGACGGCACCGAAATCGCCGCGCGCGTGGCCGACGCCGCGCCGAGCGTGAAGGCGATTTCCTCGCGCAGCGGCATCACCCTGATCTCGATGGAATCGATCGGCATGTGGCAGCAGGTCGGCTTCCTCGCCGACGTGTTCGAGCAGTTCAAACGCCACGGCCTGTCGATCGATCTGGTCGGCACGGCGGAGACCAACGTCACCGTGTCGCTCGATCCGACCGAGAATCTGGTCAACACCGACGTGCTGTCCGCGCTCTGCGCCGATCTGGCCAAGGTCTGCCGCGTGAAGGTGATCGCGCCCTGCGCCGCGATCACCATGGTCGGGCGCGGCATGCGTTCGATGTTGCACAAGCTTTCCGGCGTGCTCGCCGAATTCGGCGCGGTGCGCGTGCATCTGATTTCGCAGTCGTCGAACAATCTCAATCTGACCTTCGTGGTCGACGAGGGCGTCGGCGCCGGTCTCGTGCCGCAGCTGCACGACCTGATGATCAAGGCCGAGGCGATGCGCGTGGAGGACGCGGGCGTGTTCGGCCCGAGCTGGAGCGATTTGTATAAAAAGTCCCTTGTACAGAATGTGTCGTGGTGGCGCGCGCGCTGCGACGAGCTGCTCGAACTCGCACGAACTGGAACGACGCCGCGCTATGTCTACGACCTCGCCTGCGTGCGTGCGCAGGCGCAGGCGTTGCGCGGCACGATCAAGGCGGTCGATCGCTGGTTCTACGCGATCAAGGCCAATTCGCACCCGGCGATCCTGCGCGAGATCGCGGCGCAGGGATTCGGCCTCGAATGCGTTTCGCCGGGCGAACTCGCGCGTGTGCGCGAGGCACTGAACGGTGTCGCGGTCGACCTGTTGTATACCCTGAACTTCGCCGCGCGCGAAGATTACGCCGCCGGCATCGCACAGGGCGCGCGCATCACGCTCGACAACCTGCATCCGCTCGTGCATTGGGGCGATCTGTTTGGCGGGCGCGAAATCGAACTGCGCCTGGATCTCGGTATCGGCCGCGGCCATCACGACAAGGTGAAAACCGGCGGCGCGCAATCCAAGTTCGGCCTCGCGCTGGACGAGCTGCCCGAGTTCCAGCGCCTCGCTGTGCAGCATGGCGTGCGCATCGTCGGCCTGCATGCGCATCTGGGCTCGGGCATCCTCAATGCGGCGCACTGGAAGGAAGTGCATATCCAGCTGGCGAGCCTCGCGGAAAAAATCGGCAGCGTGCGTGCGCTCAATATCGGCGGCGGTTTCGGCGTACCTGCGCGCGCCGACGAAGCGCCGCTCGATCTCGCGGCGGTCGCTGCCGGGCTCGACGAAGTGAAGACCGCGTATCCGCAATTCGAATTGTGGAGCGAGCCAGGCCGCTATCTCGTTGCCGACGCCGGCGTGCTGCTCGCGCGCGTAACCCAGACCAAGTGCAAGGGCGATGTGCATTACGTCGGCGTCGATGCCGGCATGCACAACCTGATCCGGCCCGCGCTGTACGAGGCCTATCACGAAATCGTCAATCTCTCGCGGCTGGATGAACCGGCGAGTGGACTCGTGCAGATCGTCGGCCCGATTTGCGAGTCGGGCGATGTGCTCGGCAGCAATCGGCGCTTGTCCACGCCGCAGGAGGGCGATGTATTGTTGATCGCACAGGCCGGCGCTTACGGCGCGGTGATGGCGTCGGACTACAACCTGCGCGGCCGCGCGACGGAGACCGTGCTGTGAGCACTTCCGCCACGATTGGATCGGTCGATCCGCGCCGCGCGCAGGCGTTTCGCTTTCTCGCCTGCGACTATGCCGCGGACAGCGGCACGGCACGCCTGCGTTACGCGTTCGACGACGGCCCGGAACTGGTCGAAACCATCGTGTTTCCGCAGGCATCCGCACTCGCGCCCGCGCGCGCGGCGGCGTTCGCGCAGGCGTTGCGCCTGTTGCATCTGGTCGCCGGCATCAGCTATTACAAGGCCGGCGTGCCGACACGAATCCGTGTCGAGAACGGCGGGCTCGACACGGCGACCGCGGAATTCTTGCGAGAAGTATACTTTCACGGGCTCGGCGAGTTCGCCTACCAGAATAAACTCGATCTGCGCGAACGCTTATCTTCCCTTCTCCCATCGGGAGAAGGTGGCGCGCAGCGCCGGATGAGGGTTCGTCCCTCTGACCACGCTGCTCCAATGCCGGACCCTCATCCGCCCTTCGGGCACCTTCTCCCAATGGGAGAAGGGAAAATTGGTCTGCCTCGCCGCACCCTGCTGCCCATCGGCGGCGGCAAGGATTCGCTGGTCAGCGTCGAGCTGTGCAAAAGCATCGACGAGCCGGCGACCGCGGTATGGATCGGCGATTCGGCGCTGATCGCGGCCTGCGCAGAGCGCACCGGCTTGCCGATGTTGAACATCAAGCGTCGTCTCGCGCCGGAATTGTTCGAGTACAACCGCCTCGGTGCGTACAACGGGCATATTCCGGTTACCGCGATCAATTCCGCGATCCTCGTCTGCGCGGCGATCCTCTACGGTTTCGACGCGATCGTCTTTTCCAACGAGCGTTCCGCATCGAGCGCGACGCTGGAATACGACGGTCAGCCAGTCAACCACCAGTGGAGCAAGAGCCTGGATTTCGAGCGCGGCCTGCGCGCGCACGTGCAGTCGCATATCGCTGCGAATCTGGATTATTTCTCGCTGCTGCGGCCATGGTCGGAACTCGCGGTGGCGCGTGCGTTTGCGAAAACCGCGCGCTACGACGATGTGTTTTCCAGCTGCAATCGCAACTTCCGCATCCTCGGCGATCACCCGTCGGATCGCTGGTGCGGGCGTTGTCCGAAATGCCATTTCGTGTTTCTCGCGCTGGCTCCCTTCATGCCCAAGCCGCGTCTGCTGGCCATTTTCGGCCATAACCTGCTCGACGATCCGTCGCTCGCGCCCGGCTTCGACGCGCTACTCGAATATCGCGGGCACAAGCCGTTCGAATGCGTCGGCGAAGGGCAGGAGTCGCGCGCTGCATTGTATACATTGTCGCGGCGTGCGGAATGGCGCGAGGATGCGCTGGTCGCGCGTTTCGTCGGCGAGATTCTGCCGCAGCTCAATATCGCGGATCTTGCGCTCGACCCCTTGCTCGTACCCGCAGGTGAACATTTCCTGCCCGCACGTTTCGCGAACCTTGCGCATGCGCCTGGCTGAGCTCGCGGACAAACGCGTCGCGGTCTGGGGTTACGGCCGCGAGGGCAGGGCTGCGGTCGCGGTCTTGCGCCAGCACTTTCCGCAAAAGTCGCTGACCCTGATCTGTCCGGCTGCCGAAGGCGACAGGGCGCGCGCGCGCGGCGATGAACGCCTGCTCGTGCTCAGCGATCCGGTCGATGCGCAGACGCTGGCGGGTTTCGATATCGTGATCAAATCGCCGGGGATCAGTCCGTATCGCGCGCCGTATCCACAGGCGCTGGCCGCGGGCGTGAATTTCACTTCGGGTAGCGCGCTGTGGTTCGCCGAGCACGCGCAGGCGCGCACGATCTGTGTGACCGGCACCAAGGGCAAGAGCACGGTCAGCGCGCTGATCGCGCACCTGCTGCGTCGGCGTGGATTGTGCGTCGCGCTGGCCGGCAATATCGGTCTGTCGTTGCTCGATCTGCTGCAACCGCCGCGCGAACCGGATTGGTGGGTGATCGAGCTGTCGAGTTTCCAGACTCGCGATTTCGACGGCGCGCCGACGATCGCCGTGATCAATAATCTCTACGAAGAACACCTCGACTGGCATGGCGAGCGCAAAGCCTATGTCGCCGACAAGCTGGCGATCGCCGCACGCGCACAGCGTGTCGTCGTCAATGCGCACCAGACCGAATTGGATTCGTTGGCTGCGTCTGGCAAACGCATTCGCTTCAACGACGAAGACGGCTGGCACGTTCGTGGCGATGCGATTTTCCGCGCTGGCGAACGCATTCTTGCGCTTGCCGCGATCCCGCTGCCGGGCATTCATAACGCGCAAAATGTCTGCGCTGCGCTCGCGGCGATTGAGGCTGCCGGCGAAGATTCCCGCTTGTTGGCAAAACATGTCGCCAGCTTCAAACCGCTGTCGCATCGTCTGCAAACGCTGGGCACGCGCAACGGAATCGAGTGGATCAACGACAGTATTTCGACCACGCCATATGCGGCGATCGAAGCGCTGCGCAGTCTGACCGGGCGCGCGGTGACGATCCTTGTCGGCGGCTTCGACCGCGGCCTCGACTGGAGCCCGTTTGTGGACTTCGTCGCGAAGGCGCCGCCGCGGGCAATCGTGACGATGGGCGCGAACGGTGCCGCGATCGCCGACGCGCTGCGGCATATTGTCGACTCCGGTTTTGTGCTCGACAGCGCGCCGGTGTTGCACGAGGCGCTTGCGCGTGCGCGGACATTGACGCCCGTGGATGGTGTGATTCTGCTGTCGCCCGGCGCACCGAGCTTCGATCAATTCCACGACTACGCCGAGCGCGGACGCGAGTTCGCGCGACTCGCGGGTTTCGATCCGGCGGCGATCAGTGAAATCGAAGGTCTCGGTATCGCATGAATCCCGTGAATGACGGCAAGACCAGCATCCGCGTCTGGGACTGGCCGACACGCCTGTTCCATTGGGCGCTGGCCGTGCTGATCGCGCTGCAGTTCGCGACCGCAGAGTTCGACGTGCTGTCGATGGATTGGCATTACCGCTTCGGCTACGCGACGCTCGCGCTGATCGTGTTCCGCGTGGCCTGGGGATTTGCCGGATCGCAGACGAGTCGATTCGCCGACTTCGTGCGCGGACCCGCGACTGTCACGCGCTATGTGCAGGAATTATTTTCCGCGCCGGCGCGCAAGGCAGCGAGTGTCGGCCACAATCCGCTCGGTGGCTGGTCGGTACTCGTGATGCTCGCCTGCGTGCTGATACAGGCGATCAGCGGCTTGTTTACCAGCGACGGAATCGACGAAGACGGACCGTACGTGGACTATGTGTCCACCAAGACGATCAAGCTCATGTCACGTCTGCATCATCTGGGCGAAACGGTGCTGCTGGTTTTGATCGCTCTGCATATCGCCGCCGTGCTACTGCACTGGCTGATCAAGCACGACAATCTGACCTTGCCGATGCTGAGCGGACGCAAGCGCACCGACGCGGCACAACCGTATTTCGTCAGCGCTTGGCGCGCGCTGATCTTGTTCGTACTGGCGATTGCCGCGGTTGCGCTGTTGTCCTGGTTCGGTTCCGCGTAGGGCCGCAAGAGCGCCCCCTTCCGCCCTTCGGGCACCTTCCCCCGCGATGCGGAGGAAGGGAAAGATTGATGCGTTGCAGGTTTGAATCCCCCCCTGCGCTAAGTTTGAATCCTCCCCCTGCGTTAAGTTTGAATCCTTCCCCTGCGTTAAGTTTGAATCCTTCCCCTGCGCTAAGTTTGAATCCTTCCCCTGCGTTAGCGGGGGAAGGTGCCCGAAGGGCGGAAGGGGGCGAGCGGAGAGACGAATTCGCCTCAGCGATCGAATCGGCCCTCAGGCCTCACTCGTCCTTTTTCTTGTACTTGTCGTGACAGGCCTTGCAGGCTTCGGCGACCTTCTTGAACTGCTCCTTGTCCTTCGCCTGATCGTTGCCCTTGGCGACGTCGGCCAGCGCGAGCGCTTCGCGATTGAAATCCTTCGCCTTCGACTGGAAATCGTCGAAGCTCTCCCAGATCGCCGGCTTGGCCGCGGTGTCATGGCCCTTGTCCGAACCCTTTGGAAAACCTTCGACCAGTTGATCGCTGAGAAACGCGATACGCGACGCGTGCCTGGAAAACTCCGCCTGATCGAACGGAATCTTGCCCTTGAGCATCGCGCCAAGCGGGTCGAAATTCCAGCCGACCACGGTCATCAGACCCATGCGGTAATCGATCGCGTCCTCCGCCGCCGAATGCGCGAAGGCGGCAGCGGCGACGCAGATAGCCGATGCGGCGAAAAACAGGCGGATCTTGAACATGGCGGCCTCGCAGATGAAAGAAGATTCATGCAAGCCCAGTCTAACAAACTCGCGGTTGGAATTTCCTGTAACGTCAGTCGCAGTATCATACCGGCGCAGCTTCACCTCATTCGCTTACAGCCGGAGGATTCCCATGAAACGTTTGCTCGCACTCGGTCTGCTGACCTGCTTCGCCGCCAGCGCCGCCCACGCGGCCATGGTGGCGAAGAACATCGATTACGCTGTCGACGGCAAGAAGATGCAGAGTGTACTTGTATACGACGATGCGGTGAAAGCCACACGTCCGGGGATTGTGATGACGCCGGACTGGCTCGGCATGAATCCCGATCAGGTCGCGCTGGCCAAGCAGATTGCCGGCAAGGACTACGTGATTCTCGTCGCCGACGTGTACGGCGTCGACGTGCGGCCGAAGAATGCCGACGAAGCCGGCGCCGCGGCGAAGAACATGTACGCGCACCGCAGCGACCTGCGCGCGCGCATCAATGCCGCGCTGACCCAGCTCAAGGCACAGACCGGCAAGGCGCCGCTCGACGGCAAGCACTGGGGCGCGATCGGTTTCTGCTTCGGCGGCGCGACCACGCTCGATCTGGCGCGCAGCGGCGCGGATATCGGCGGCGTCGCGGTGTTTCATGCGAGTCTCGCCGGCGATCCCGCATTCACCGACAAAATCAAGGCCAAGATATTGGTCATGCACGGCGCCGACGACAAGTTCGAGTCGCCCGAGCAGATCGCCGGCTTCCAGCAGGAGATGCGCGACGCCAATGCAGACTGGCAGTTCGTGATCTACGGTGGCGCGGTGCACTGCTTCGCGATACCGACCGCCGACGGGCAAGTGCCGGGTTGCAAGTACGATGCGCCGGTCGCCAAGCGCGCTTTTGCGCAGATGCACAGTTTCTTCAATGAGGTGTTCGCGCCGTAGATCTCAGTAATCGCGCTGCAAGGCGTAGTCGGCGAGCACATTCAATGCATCGCGCGCGTCAGAATGCGGCAAAGTGGATAACGCCACTTTTGCGGCATTTGCGTACTTTTGTGCACAGGCACGCGCGCGCTCGATTGCACCCGAGTCGCGAATTGCCGCGATGATGTTGTCGAGCGAATCCAGGCCGCCGGTTTCGATCGCGCGCCTGAGGCTCGCGGCCTGCGCCGGCGCGGCGCGCTCGATCGCGTAGATCAGCGGCAGGGTCGCCTTGCCTTCGGCGAGGTCGTCGCCGATGTTCTTGCCCAGCGTGCCGGCGTCGGAAACGTAGTCGAGCACGTCGTCGGCAATCTGGAACGCGAAACCGAGATTGAGCCCGTAGTCGGCGAGCGCCTCTTCCTGTTCGGTCGGCAAACCGGCAAGCACACCGCCGAGGCGTGTGGCCGCGGCGAACAGCACCGCGGTCTTGCGCTCGATCACATCCAGATATTTCGCCTCGTTGGTGTCCGGGTTATGGATGTTGAGCAGTTGCAGCACTTCGCCTTCGGCAATGCGGTTGGTGGTATCGGCAAGGATGCGCATCACACGCATGCTGTCGAGCTCGACCATCATCTGGAACGAACGCGAATAGAGGAAATCGCCGACCAGCACGCTGGCCGCATTGCCCCACAGCGCATTGGCGGTCTTGCGTCCGCGGCGCAGGTCGGACTCGTCGACGACATCGTCGTGCAGCAGGGTCGAGGTATGGATGAATTCGATCAGCGCGGCCAGCGGAATGTGATTCTGTCCGCGGTAGCCGGCCGCGTGCGCGGCCAGCAAATGCAGCATCGGCCGCAGGCGCTTGCCGCCGCCGCCGATGATGTGTTCGGCGATCTGGTTGATCAGGATCACATCCGACGCGAGTCGCGCGCGAATCAGCGCATTGACCGACGCCATGTCAGCCGCGGCCAGCGCCTGCGCATCGGCGAAGCGCGAAATCGTGCGCGGAAGTTCGGGTGACACGGTGGCCATCTTGTGACGTCGCCGGTAAGTTTTCGCGAAGGATTATAGCGGGTTGGTTGCAGTGCGCTTTCCGATTCCTGTCGTAGCTTAACTGTTCTTCGAATAGATCGGCTCCCCTAGTCATTCCGAACAGATCTGCTCCCGCTCGTCATTCCAGCGAAAGCTGGAATCCATCTTGATCTTGGCGCTTGGAAGCGAAAGAAAAATCAAGCTGGATTCCAGCTTTCGCTGGAATGACGGCTCTCGTGACCTGCGACTCTAGGCGGCGCTGCGGTTCACGGCTAGTATCGCGCGACGCGATCCCACCCGTTTGAGAAAGGTTCATCGATGCATTCGTTTCACTCTGCTCGCTTCATCGTCATCCGCTTTCTGCCCGGCCTGTTGGCCTGTCTGTTCTCGCTGGCGCAGGCCGACACGCCGCCGCTGACGCCCGACATTCCGGCCAAGTTCATCGCACCGACTGCAAACGACGACTACATCAAGCGCGTCGAGATGATTCCGATGCGCGACGGTGTGAAATTGTATACCGTGATCGTGATTCCGAAAGGCGCGACGCATGCGCCGATCCTGCTGACGCGCACGCCCTACGACGCGGCCAAGCGCACCGAGCGCAACGTCAGTCCGAGCATGCTCGCGACCTTGCCGCAGGGCGATGAAGTGTTCGTCAAGAGCGGCTATATCCGCGTCTTTCAGGACATACGCGGCAAGCACGGCTCGCAGGGTGATTACGTGATGACGCGTCCGCTGCGCGGGCCGCTCAACAATAGCAAGGTCGATCACTCGACCGATGCCTACGACACGATCGACTGGCTGGTGAAGAACGTGAAGGAAAGCAACGGCAAAGTCGGCATGCTCGGCTCGTCGTACGAAGGCTTCACCGTGGTCATGGCGCTGATCAATCCGCACCCGGCGCTCAAGGTCGCCGCACCGGAAAGCCCGATGGTCGACGGCTGGATGGGCGACGACTGGTTCCACTACGGCGCGTTTCGCCAGCCCAACTTCGACTATTTCGGCGGCCAGACCGAGGCAAGGGGCGACGGCAAATCGATTCCGCGTGTTGGCTACGACGACTACGAAAATTTCCTGCGCGCCGGTTCCGCGGGCGACTTCGCGCGCGCGGCGGGGCTCGACCAGCTTGCGTTCTGGCGCAAAGTATCCGAGCACCCGGCCTACGATGGTTTCTGGCAGGGTCAGGCGCTGGACAAGATCATCGCCCAACAACCGCTCAAGGTGCCGACGATGTGGGAGCAGGGTCTGTGGGATCAGGAAGACATGTGGGGCGCGATCCACAGCTACGCCGCCGTCGAGCCGAAGGACACCGCCAACGACAAAAACTTTCTCGTGATGGGGCCGTGGCGCCACAGCCAGGTCAACTACGACGGCTACTCGCTCGGGCCACTGCAATGGGACGGCGACTCGGCGCTGCAGTTCCGCCGCGATGTGTTGAAGCCGTTCTTCGATCAGTATCTCGTCGACGGCGCGCCCAAGGCCGACACGCCGCCGGTGCTGATCTACAACACCGGCGAAAACCGCTGGGATCGATTCAAATCCTGGCCGCTGAGCTGCGACAAGGGCTGCGCGGCGACACCCAAGCCGCTGTACCTCACCGCCAACCAGGGACTTTCGTTCACCGCGCCCGCCGCCGCGCAGGGCACGTTCGACGAATACGTCTCCGATCCGGCCAAGCCGGTTCCGTATCTGCCGCGGCCGATAAATTTTGCCGATCACGACGCGTGGACGCGCTGGCTCGTGCACGATCAGCGTTTCGTGGACGGACGTCCCGACGTGCTGACCTACACCTCCGCGCCGCTGACCGCGCCATTGCATATCGGTGGCGTGCCGCAGGTGAATCTGGTGGCATCCACCAGCGGCAGCGACAGCGACTGGGTGGTGAAGCTCATCGATGTCTATCCCGATACGATGCCGTCGCGCCCGGAAATGGGCGGCTACGAACTGGCCGTTTCCCTGGACATCTTCCGCGGCCGCTATCGCAGCAGCTTCGAACATCCCGATGCGATCGCCGCGGATCAGCCGCTGGTCTACCGTTTCGGCCTGCCGACCGCGAACCACGTATTCGAGCCGGGCCACCGCATCATGGTGCAGATCCAGTCGAGCTTGTTTCCGCTCTACGACCGCAACCCACAGACGTTCGTGCCGAATATTTTCTTCGCCAAACCCGGCGACTACAAAAAAGCCACGCAGCGCGTATATCACGACGGCGCGAACGCGTCGTTCATCGATTTGCCGGTGGTGCCGGCGGGTTGAAGCGGCGCTCAATACTGGAATCCTTCCCCTGCGCAGCGGGGAAACATCGGCAGGACTGCCGATGTTTGCAGCGGATGCTGCCCGAAGGGCGAGCCACATGGATGTGGCGAGTACAAGGTGGCGGCAGCCGGAAGGGGGCGATGTCGCCTGAGAGCCGTTACGAAACACGCGAGGGCATACAGCGATTTCCTACGCGCAGAGTCGATCCGTGCTGACGAACGTCGCCGCACGCGCATGGTATTCTTGCAACATTCACCCAGCGTCGAACACGAGGTAGCAACATGGCACGCGGCATCAACAAAGTCATCCTGGTGGGCAATCTCGGCGCCGATCCGGAAACCCGCTACACGCCCAGCGGCACGGCGATCACGTCCATCCGCATCGCGACCAGCGAATCGTGGAAGGACAAGCAAACCGGCGAACAGCAGGAACGCACCGAGTGGCATCGCATCGAATTTTTCGGTCGCATTGCCGAGATCGCAGGCGAGTACCTGAAGAAGGGACGCCAAGTTTATATCGAAGGCAAGCTGCGCACCGACGAATATGAAAAAGACGGCGTCAAACGCTACTCGACCAAGGTGATCGCCGACGAAATGCAGATGCTCGGCGGCCGCGAGGGCGGCGGCGCTGAGGGCGGCTCCGGTGGTGGCGGTGGCGAGCGTCGCGAACGTGGCCCCGCACGCGGTCCGCAATCCGCTCCGCCGCGCAGCGCGCCCGCGCAGGCGCCAGCCGATAGCTTCGACGATGACGAGATACCGTTCTGATTTGGGCTAGTCTATTTCTCTAGGAGCTGAAAAAGAGTAGTTTGTCAAAAAGCTGCTCTTTTTTTGTAACTACAAATGCGTTATCTGGCGTCTTCTGGAAACGCAGTCTGGACTTGCCCCGGTTGCGCGGACGGCTTTTGATTTGATTCTCAAATGCTCTGGTTGAGGGAGAGAGAGTTCTCCTGGTGCTTGCGTTCAAAGTTTACCGGTGATTGATAGTCAAGTGCGGAATGTCGGCGGCGCGGGTTGTACCAACCTTCGATCCAGGTGAACAGCGCCATGCGTGCATCGGTCTTGCTGCGGAAGCTGCGGCGATCGATCAGTTCGCACTCCAGACTTGCGAAGAAACTTTCGGCCATCGCGTTATCGTACGCATCGCCGACGGTTCCCATCGACGGACGCACGCCCATCTTGCGGCAACGTTCGCCAAAGGCAATGCTGGTGTACTGGCTTCTCTGATCGCTGTGATGGATGACGTTGTCGGGCCGCCGTTGAGCAATCGCCATGTTGAGCGCCGACAGCACCAAGTCCGCCGTTATCTGCTCGCCGATCGCCCAGCCGACGACGCGCCGACTCCACACATCGAGCACGACGGCCAGATACACGAACCCGACCCAGGTCGGCACGAACGTAATGTCGGCCACCCACAGCCGGTTCGGCTGTGCAGCGGCGAACTGACGGTTGACCAGATCCGGCGCGGGACGCCGGCGCACATCACGCTGCGTGGTCACTACGAATCCACGGCGTCGGCTCACACCACGCAGCTGCGCTCGCCGCATCAGGTGCGCCACCCGTTGGCGGCTGATCACCACGCCTTCGTCGATCAGCTCGGCGCGCACGCGCGGCATGCCGTACGTCGCATCTGAGTCCGCATGGATCTTGCGAATGCGCTCGGTCATCACCGCATTGTCCATGGCCCTTCGCGAAGGACCACGATCCCGCCATGCGTAGTAGCCGCTCGGCGACACATCCAATACCTGACACATCGTGCGTACGTTGAAGCGTGCCTGGCTCACGAGTTCGAAGACCCGATGGACGTCTTCGCGCCTCTGGCGGCGAACCAGGCTGTAGCCTTTGACAAGATATCGCGCTCCGTCTGCAACTGGCGCACCTGCCGACGCAGACGCACCAGTTCTTCGCGCTCAGCAGTGGTCAGGCCATTGCTGCCGGGGACAGCGGCATCGATGTTGGCTTGGCCCACCCAGTTGCAGATGGTCTGGGCGGTCACACCAAATTCTCGGGACCGTTCAGCCGGCCTGCGGCCGGCTCGCACCAGCTCGATCATCTGCTGGCGAAACTCTGCCGGATACGGCACTCGTGTTTTGGACATTGCGGACTCCTTGGTTCCCGTAGGATAGGTGTCCGCGAAAACGGGTCAACTCCACATCGAGGACTCAGTCATTCTCTCCTTCGACAGAGTCCTCAAGCACCTTACCCGTTCTGGCGTCAACGCCAATTTCGTGAGTGATGTTGCCGTTGGCGATGTCGAATGAGTAGCGCAGGCCGCTGCCGCCTTTTTCCTGTTCCAATTCCTCCTTAACTATCTTGCCGGGATAGATCCGCAGAGCTATCTGCCGCGCCTGCGGGAGGGAGACTTTCGCCTGCTTCGCCAGCTCGGCGCTGGACACCATGTCGGCACCGAAGGCGGTCGATGCCACGACGAACACCGTGACCAGAAAAACGAGGCTTTTCATAGATAACTCCCGTGGCGATAAGCATCTGCGCTCACCGTGCGGTACTTCTAACATCACGAGAGTTAGTTTCGGCAAAGTGTCTTAACCGTCGGTGCGGGTGAGTCGTCAAAGACGGGTGCCGGGTGGCTGCCGACGGGTTCGATTCGGTAGTCGTGTTGTGCCAGGGGCGTGAAGGTGAAGCGACCGCCTTCAATCGTTTGGGACGGTTTGCCGTTATCGAAGTTCCGTAGCGTGTGTCCCTGCCACGGCGTGACGAAACGCAATGGCGAGCCGCTCCGCCGCGCAAGGTGAACGCCGTCAACTGTCCATCGACGGCCTCTACGTCAAGAGTTGCCCCAGCTTGGCTCCCAGAATGCGGCAGGTCACGACCGGCCGCAGTGGGTTGCGGATTCAACCGGTCAATGCAACAGTTTGCCGATATCGTTCGGCGGGTGTTTCGTAGCGTAGCGTTTTTCTGGGACGTTCGTTCAATCGTCTCGCTACGGCATTGAGCTTCGCTTGCGAGAAGGTGGATAGGTCGGTGC
>NZ_DATBQK010000045.1:0-8079 GCF_036560865.1 Rudaea sp. | reverse complement strand
GCGCCGCATCGGGCGCTGGTGCGTGCGATCCAGCGGCGCATGGCGCAGCGAGTCGTACGGCAGCACGGTCAGATCGAGCGGCGTCGCGTCCACCGCAAACAGCAGCAGCGGAAATTCCTCGTAGCTATCGCGCGTCAGGCGCAGGCGCCGGCTCTTGCTTTCGCAGGCAATACCGTTCTCGTCGAGGAAACGCGCCGGCGCATCGGGATCGTCGCTGAACAGATGCAGACAGACGGCCGAGTGCCGGTCCGCGGTGCCTTCCAGTACAGCGCCGACCAAACGCGGCTCGAAGCGCGCGAGAAAACGCATGGCCTCGCGTGCCGTTTCACGCAGGCGGCGCAGCAGCAACGGCTGCTCGTCGGCCTCGAACAGCTGCTGGTGCGCGCGCAGTGCGTCTTCGATTTCATCGGCTTTCGGCAGCGCGAAGCCGTCCTCCACGCCCAGTTTTTGCGCGGCCTTGCGTGTGGCGGCGTGGTAATCGCGCAGGCCCGATTCGCTGATCAGGCGTGCCGCATCGATCGCGATGCGTGCGCGTAGTTCGCGCGTGAAAGTGTCGTCGCGCGAGGAGCCGGCGGCATGCCGCGAAGCGGTGGACGACCGGCCGCGCATCAGAAAATCCCGTAGGCTTCCTGCTGCACTTTCTTTTCCTGTTCCGACGGAACGTTGGGTCCGTTTGCTAGGCGCGCGATATCCTCGCTGCGAAAAACCTCCAGCATGCTGTGCTCGGGATCGCCGGACGCAAGTTGTCCGGTTTCCGGATCGATGCGCGCGGTGGCGATGCCCTGTGGCATGTCGAAGGGTTTTTCCGGCACGCCCTTGAGCGCGACACGCATGAAGTCGATCCAGATCGGCAGCGCCGTTTGCGCGCCGAATTCGTCGTGACCGAGCGGGCTGAAATCGTCGAAGCCGACCCAAGCGCTGGCGACCAGACCGTCGTTGAAACCGGTGAACCAGCCATCGCGATGATCGTTGGTCGAGCCGGTCTTGCCGGCGAGGTCGTTGCGCTTGAGTACCATCGCGCCCGAGCCCGTGCCGCGCTTGACCACGTCGCGCATCAGCGAGTCGATCAGATAGGCCGTGCGCGCATCGAGTACGCGCGGTGCAAGATTGACCTTGGCCACCGGCGCGGCGGCGGTCGCCTGCGCATCGGCAATCGGCGACAAGCTGCCGTTGCGCGCCGCGTCCTGTGCGCTTGCGCTGCGCGCGGTCGCCGCCGCCGGCACGCGCCCGTCGTCGCCCTGGCGTTGCGGACACAGGCGGCAGACCACGGTGGGCTGCGCTTTGTATACTTCCGTGCCGTCGCGGTCGTTGATCGCCTCGACGAAGTACGGATCGACGAGATAGCCGCCGTTGGCGAATACCGCGAAGCCGCGCGCCATCGTGATCGGTGCGACGGAGGCGGTGCCGAGCGCCATCGACAGATTGTTCGGCACCTGCTCGAGGGTGAGGCCGAACCGGGTCACGTACTCGCGCGCATATCTCACGCCGATGGCATCGAGCAGGCGCACCGAGACGAGATTCTTCGATTGCACCATCGCCTCGCGCAGGCGCATCGGGCCGCTGAACTTGTCGTCGTCGTTCTTTGGTGCCCACTGGCCGTTCGGTTTGGACGGGTCGGCGAAGACCACCGGTGCGTCGTTGACGATCGAGGCGGGCGTGAAGCCGTGCTCGAACGCTGCGGCATAGAAAAACGGTTTGAAGCCCGAGCCGGGGTTGCGGCTCGACTGCACCGCGCGATTGAATTTGCTGCGCGCAAAACTGAAGCCGCCGACCTCGGCCTTGATCGCGCCGTCCTCGGGATCGAGCGCAATCAGCGCGCCTTGCGCAGCGGGGATCTGCGTGAGCCGCCATTTGCCCTCGCTCTTTGCCTCGGTGCTGCGGGTAACGCGCACGACGTCACCCGGTTTGAGTACGGCGCTGACCCGCTTGGGCGCGCCGCCGCGGTGGCTGTCATCCAGATATGAACGTGCCCAGGCGACGTCGTCGAGATCGAGGGAAATGGTTTGTCCATCGTCCAGATAGATTTGGGCGGACTTGTCGCCGCTGTCGATGACGATGCCGGGGACCAGACCGACGACCGGGTGGAACGGGTCGAGCTTCTTTTCGAGATCCGCGGGTGTTGCATGCGTGGGAATCTCCACGTGCGCCTCCGCGCCGCGGTAGCCGTGACGCTGGTCGTAGGCGATGAGGTCGTCGCGTAGCGCTTGGTTGGCGGCGATCTGTGCACGCGAGTCGATCGTCGTGCGGATCGTGTAAGCGTCGGTCAGTGCATTGTTGCCAAGGCGCTGGATCGCTTCCCGGCGCACCTGCTCGGCCACATACGGCGCCTCGACTTCGATTGGCGGCTCATGTGCGTAGGCAAGTTCGGGCGAGGCGCTGGCCTGCTTGAACTCATCGGCCTTGATGAAGCCGTTGTCGAGCATGCGCTGCAATACATAGTTGCGCCGCTCGAGTGCGCGCGGGCGATTGTTGAGCGGATTGCCGGTCGACGGGAATTTTGGCAGTGCGGCGAGCATCGCGCATTCGGGCAGGTCCAACTGATCGAGCTTTTTGCCGTAGTAGAACTCGGCTGCTGCGGCGACGCCGTACGCGCGATTGCCGAAGAAAATCTTGTTGAGGTAGAGCTCGAGGATTTGATCCTTGGACAGCGAATTCTCGATGCGCAACGAAAGCAGGATTTCGGTCGCCTTGCGCGACAGGCTGACTTCCGAGCTGAGGAAGAAATCGCGCGCCACCTGTTGCGTGATCGTGCTGCCCCCTGCGACATGCAGGGTGCGTTTGCTGATCATCAGGCCGACTGCGCGCAGGATGCCCTGCCAATCGACGCCGGGGTGGCTGTAGAAATTCGCGTCCTCGGCCGCGATGAACGCGTTCTTGACCAGATCCGGCACCTGCTCGATCGTGACCGGAATGCGCCGCGTTTCGCCGAACTGCGCGATCAGCTTGTTGTCGGCGCTGTAGACCCGCAGGGGCACCTGCAAGGTCACGTCGCGCAGCGAGTCGACCGAGGGCAGGCGCGGCGCAATGAGCCAGTACGCCACGCCGATCGCCGCGCAGCCGAGCACGGCGCAAATCACGCCCGCAATCAGTGCGTACCGAAGTAAACGAAAAAGAAAACGCATGAGTGTGACGTGCTACCGAGTACTGCGGAGAAAGTATCGGCAAATTATAGGGCGGGGCGAGCGGCACCGATAGACAACAGCACAGCGCCGGCGCTTAGGATTAAAAGTAACCGTGAATTGTATCACTAAAGCCGTAAATTTCCACCGGATCGATGTGAAAACGCCGCGAAATTTCTGTTGCTAATTCATTAGTGTTCGGATTTAATGCGGAATATCGTCTTTAGCTCATAAAGACCTGTTGCTGGGGAAGAAGTTGAGCCTGCTTCGTGCCAAGACAGCGCCGCTGATCGGCGTCGACATCAGCTCGACGGCGGTTAAATTGTTGCAGCTGAGCCGCAACGCCGGCAGCTATCGCATCGAGCATTATGCGGTTGAGCCGTTGCCCGCAAACGCCGTGGTCGAAAAGAACATCGTCGAGGTCGAGGCGGTGGGCGAAACCGTACGCCGCGCGCTGAGCCGATCCGGAGCGAAAAGCAAACTCGCTTCCGCAGCGGTGGCGGGCTCGACCGTGATCACCAAGATGATCACGATGCCGGCCGATTTGTCCGACGACGACTTGGAAGGACAAATCCAGGTCGAGGCCAATCAGTACATTCCCTATCCGATCGAAGAAGTGAGTCTGGATTACGAAGTCCTTGGGCCGATGAAGGACACTCCGGGCATGCTCAACGTGCTCCTCGCCGCATCGCGTACGGAAAACGTCGACCTGCGCGTCTCCGCGCTTGAGCTAGGCGGCTTGACCGCCAAAGTCGTCGATGTCGAAGCCTTTGCGATGGAGAATGCCTACAAGCTCATCTCCAACCAGCTTTCCGTGCAACCCGACGCCGTCGTTGCGGTGGTCGATGTGGGCGCGACGATGACGACTCTGATCGTGCTCAAGAACCAGCGCACGATCTACTCCCGCGAGCAGGTGTTCGGCGGCAAGCAGTTGACCGATGAGGTCATGCGCCGCTATGGCCTGTCCTATGAAGAAGCCGGGCTGGCCAAACGTCAGGGTGGCTTGCCGGAGTCGTATGAAGTCGAGGTGCTGCAGCCGTTCAAGGAGGCGATGGTGCAGCAGATCAACCGTTTGTTGCAGTTCTTCTTCGCTGGCAGCGATTACCATCGCGTCGATCAGATCGTGCTCGCCGGCGGCTGCGCCTCGATCGCCAATATGGCGGAAAAGGTCGAACAGCAACTCGGCGTACCCTGTGTCGTGGCCAACCCGCTGGCCGGCATGACCTGGTCGTCACGCGTGCAGGGGCAGGCGCTCGCGCAGGATGCGCCGGCACTGATGATCGCCTTCGGTCTTGCGTTGCGGAGCTTCGACTGATGGCAACGATCAACCTTCTTCCCTGGCGCGCCGAGCGACGCCGCCAACGCGAACGCGATTTCTACACGATGCTCGCCGCCGCCGCCGTTGCCGCGGTACTCGTGTGGTTGCTGTGGGGTACGTGGATGGGCGCGCGCATCGACAATCAGGATGCACGCAACAATTATCTCAAGGATGAAATCCACCAGCTCGAGGGCAAGCTCACCGAGATCAAGGAACTCGAGGCGACCAAGGCAAAGTTGCTCGCGCGCAAGCAGATCATCGAACAACTGCAGGCGAGCCGCTCGCAGATGGTGCACCTGTTCGACGAGTTGGTGAAAACCATTCCCGACGGCGTGCGTTTGAGCTCGCTGAAGCAAACCGGTGATGTACTGACCTTGCTCGGTGTGGCGCAGGCAAACGGCAATGTGGCGGCGTATATGCGCAGTCTGGACGCCTCGCCCTGGCTGAAGCATTCGGATCTGCAGAAGACCGAGGTCAGGGGGACCGACCAGCGCAACCGCTATGAATTCGGCCTGACCGTCAAGATGAGTTCGCCGGATCAATCCGGCAGTGATGTCGCGCCGACGCCTGCCGCAGCAACGGCGAAGCCGGCGGGAGCGAAGCCATGAAGCTCTCCGATTTACGCAATCTGGATCGCAACAATCTCGGCGCGTGGCCGCAGGGCGCGAAGCTTCTGCTCTGCGGCGTGCTGTTCGCGTTGCTCTTGCTCGCGGGCTGGGCGTGGTCGATCAGGGATCAGCAGGACACGCTCGAGCAGAAGCGCGGCCAGGAAGTCCAGCTGAAGCAGGATTTCCACGAGAAGCAGGTCAAGGTTGTTAATCTGGAAAAACTCAAGCAGCAACTCGACGACATGCGCGAGATACTGCACCAGTTGCTGCGCCAACTGCCCAGCAAGACCCAAATGCCGGAACTGCTCATCGATATTTCGCAGGCAGCGCTGTCGGCAGGTCTGGAAACCCAGTTGTTTCAGCCCGGCCCCGAGACGATCAAAGAGAATTTCTACGCGGAAAAGCCAATCAGTTTGCGCATGCTCGGTACCTACCATCAGTTCGGATCGTTCATCAGCGCGGTCGCCGCGCTGCCGCGAGTGGTGATCCTGACCATGCATGACGTCTCGCTCAAGCCGAGTGCGGCGGGGCCGAAAACCGGCGGTGAACTGACTCTTGAAGGTACGGTCAAGACCTATCGCTACGTCGAAGAAGACGAAGTCGACAACAAGAAGGCGGCGCCAGCGCAGAAAACGGCGGCGGGCGCGCCGGCGAAGGGAGGCCAATGAGCATGCCTCGGGTCGGTATTTCTGTTGTGAGAAAAATTTTCGTGTTGGCGGCAGTCACGGCGCTCGCGGGCTGCACGGGCGGCGATGCCGATCTGCGCGCGTGGGTTGCGCAGGAAAAAGCCCAGGCGGGCGGACCGATACCGCCCCTGCCCGTGCTCAAGACCTTCGAGAGCTTCGAGTACCGCGATCAGGCGATGCGCGATCCGTTTTCGCCGAGCGCGGCAGAGCAGAATGCTGCGCAACAGGTGTCGCCGGATCCGCACGCGAAGGAAAAGCTTGAAGACTATCCGCTCGACAGTCTGAAAATGGTTGGAACGGTTGGTGGTGGCCCCGCGTTCCAAGGCTTGGTCAAGGATCCGGAAGGCACGGTCAGCCGCGTGCACGTGCGCAATTATCTGGGACAGAACAACGGCCGGATTACCGCGATTGCCGAGAATCGCATTGAGCTGGTCGAGCTGATTCCGAACGGCAATGGCGGCTGGATGGAACGTCAGGCCACGATCGAACTAGGTGCGAAATGATTGACCCATTGGGGACGCAAACATGAACGGGACAGCCGCTAATTTCAAAGGGCCGGATTTCCAGGGACGTGGGGCCATTAGCCGCGCCGGAGCGCTATTCACCTTGATGGTGGCGATGTTGTTCGCAGCGCAACTGCACGCGCAGAACACATTGCAGGACATCAGCTATCAGCCTTTACCCGGCGGCAAGGTGCAAGTCACGCTCAAGCTCGCGGCGCCTGCCGTCGAGCCGCGCATCTTCACGACAGAAACGCCGCCGCGCATCGCGATCGATATCGCCGATACGCACAGCGCCGTTCCCCAGCGCCATATCGATGTCAACAATGGAGCGACCAGCGCTATCAATGCGGTCGAGGCCGCAGGCCGCACGCGCGTGGTTATCGACCTGTTCCGCCCGGCAACCTATGAGACGCGCAGCGAGGGCAACAATCTCGTGGTCACCGTCGGCGGTGGCGTAACGGCAACGGCAGCCTCGGCGTCCGTGGTGGCGATGGATCAGACCAAGACCGTCGGCGCGGCCACGGTCGAGATTTCCAACATCGATTTCCATCGCGGCAAGAACGGCGAGGGTCGCATCATCGTGAGCTTCTCACGCGAAGGCGCGAGCGCCGATCTCAAACGCAATGGCGACCACATCGCACTGGATATCTACAACGCCAAGTTGCCGACGCAATTGGCGCAGCGTCTGGATGTGCTCGATTTCGCCACGCCGGTGCAATTCGTCGAGACGCGCACCAAGGGCAGTGGCGCGCATATGGATATCACCGCGAAAGCGCCATTCGAGCAGCTTGCCTATCAGTCCGGAAACCAGTACGTCGTTGAAATCGCGCCAGCGAAGGTAAAAGAGAAAAAGGATCCGAACGCGCCACCGGTCTACTCGGGCAATCGCGTCACCTTCAATATGCAGGATATCCCGGCGCGCACCGTGTTGCAGCTGATCGCCGATATGTCCGAGCTCAATATCGTGGTGGCCGATAGCGTCACTGGCAACGTCACCTTGCGCTTGGTCAACGTGCCATGGGATCAGGCACTGGATCTCGTGTTGCAGGCCAAGGGGCTCGACAAGCGCCTCAACGGCAATGTGATGTGGGTGGCGCCGCAAAAGGAAATCTCCGATCGCGAGTTGGCGATCGCGGATGCGAAACAGAAACTTTCGGAGGTTGTTGAGACGGTTACCGAATTGATCCCGATCAATTACGGCAAGGCCAAGGACTTTGCCGACCTGCTTACCCAGCGCGCGAAACAGAGCAATACGGCCGGTGCTACCGGCGGCACTAACTTGGCGAATACCGGGTTTTTGTCGAACCGCGGTCGTGCCACCTATGACGAGCGCACCAATACCCTGTTGATTGCCGATACGCCGGACAAGGTGCGCATCATTCGTGAACTCGTCGCCAGGCTCGATCGCCCGGTGCAACAGGTGCTGATCGAGTCGCGTGTCGTGGTCGCGACCGACAACTTCGCGCGCGAGATTGGCGCTAAATTCGGCATCAGCGGCGGGTTCCAGAGCGGCAGCAACACCGTGGCGACATCCGGAACGCTGGGCGCGGCAGACCAGATGTCAAACATCGCTCTGAACAACCGCTTGAACGGACGCACCGCTGGCAGCGGCTTGCTCAGTTCGCCGGGCGGTATTGGCGGTGGCATTGGCGTGCCAGGTCTCGGCAATAGTCTGAACGTCAGTCTGCCGGCAACCAATACGACCGCGGGCAGCATCGGCCTGTCGATACTCGGCGCCGACTATCTGCTTGATTTGGAACTCTCCGCGGGGCAGACCGAAGGCCGCAGCGAGTTGATCTCCAGCCCGCGCGTAATTACCGCGAACCAGCAGGAAGCCGATATCAA